>NZ_JBFTIK010000007.1:0-206760 GCF_056394725.1 Arthrobacter sp. 10N418 | reverse complement strand
GCGCTGGACAAGGATGCCTCTACCGGCAGGAGTCAGACGGGCATTACGGTGGACCATGAAGACCTCTTAGTCGTTAGGTGTGTGTGGTAACCACCAACCTAAGAGGTCTTCACCCTTTCACCGTGTAACCAACGTCCTGGCCGAGTACAGCTAGACGACCGCCTTGGCCTCCTCCACCAGTGCGCAGACAGCCTGGAACAGCGGGTGCCCTGAAGTCAGTCCCGTGATCTTTTCCGTTGCTTCCTCCGGGGTTGAGGCGGCCAGGATCCTGGCGAGCTCCACGGCTTCGGCGTCGGCCGGATCGGTGAAGCGCAGTGCCGCGGCGATTGCACCGAGGAGGGCCTCCGGGACGATCCCGCGTTCGGCCAGCTCGGCGGCCGGCCCGATGAAGCGTTCGTGCCGGCTGAGCTTCCGCAACGGCGCCCGGCCCACCCGGTTCACGGTGTCCGGCAGGTAAGGGTTGGTGAAACGGCCCAGGATCTTCTGGACGTAGGCCTCCTGCTCGTCACGGTTGAAGCCGTGCTTGGCCACCAGCAGCTCCTTGGTCTCGTCCAGGACAGCGCGCACATCGGCCGCAACATCCTGATCGGCCATGGCATCGGAGATCTTCTCCAGTCCGGCCTCGAAGCCGAAGTAGGCAGCCGAGGCATGCCCGGTGTTCACCGTGAACAGCTTCCGCTCGATGTATGGCTCCAGGTTGTCCACGAACGTCGCGCCCGGAATTACCGGTTCCGTGCCGGCGAACGGGGTCCGGTCGATGACCCATTCGTAAAACGTCTCCACGGTGACGTCCAGGCCCTGTCCGGCCTCCTGGTTGGGCACGATCCGGTCCACCGCCGTGTTCGCGAACACGGCGGCAGCATCGAGCGGGCCCGCGGCAGGATCCCACTGGTCCGCCACTTCCGATTTCAGGACGTCCGTCGCGTTGATGGCGTTTTCGCATGCCATCACCTGCAGCGGTGGCAGTCCGGGAGCCCGCGCGGCGATCCCCCTGGCAATCACCGGCGCCACGAACTTGAGGATGTGCGGTCCCACCGCGGTGGTGACGATGTCCGCCGTCGCGATTTCAGCGATGACGTCCGCCTCCTGCGTGCTGGAGTTCAAGGCGCGGAAGTTGTCCACGGTGCGGACGGTGGGGTTCTCCCCCACCTCGTGGACCTCGTAGCTGTCGGCTGCCGCGAGCTGGGTGATCAGGGCCTCCGCGACGTCCGCGAACACCACCTCGTACCCCGCATCGTGCAGCAACAGACCCACGAATCCGCGGCCGATATTTCCGGCTCCGAAATGGACAGCTTTCACTAGGAGTTGACCTTTCCGAACAGGTCCAGCACTTCTTCGACCGTGGTGGCCGCTTCAAGCTGCGCGACCTGCGCCTTGTTCGTGAAGACCTTGGCGATCGAGGACAGGATGTGCAGGTGCTCGTTGTTAATGCCGGCGACTCCGACGACGAACTTGACCTCCTTGCCGTTCCAGTCGATGCCGTCCGGGTAGCGGACCACGGAGACCGCGGACTTCATGATGTGGTCCTTGGCCGCGTTGGTGCCGTGCGGGATGGCGAGGAAGCTGCCCATGTACGTGGACACGGATTCCTCGCGTTCATGCATGGCGTCCAGGTAGCCGGTGTCGACGGCGCCCCGGTCCAACAGGAGCCGGCCGGCCTCGTCGATCGCGGCGTCGCGGGTGGTTGCCGTGCCGCTCAGGACGACGCTTTCGGCCATCAGGATGCCGGCGGGGCCGGTTTCGGATTCCGCCTCGAGTGTCTCGACGGCGGCCGGCGCGGCATCCGCGCCACCGGCGGCGGCACCCGTCTCCGGCACGGTCTCGGTGTTGCTGGTTTTGACGAGCTCAACGATTTCGTCGTAGCGCGGGCTGTTCATGAAGTTGTCCACCGAGACGTGCACCGCGCTGGCCGTCACGGGCCGGGCCCGCTCGGTCAGGTCCTGGTGGGTGATGACGACGTCGTACGTGTCGCTGAGGTTGGCGATGGCGGAATTGGTGACCTTGACGCCCGGGAAGCCGGCGGCCTTGATCTTGTTCCGCAGCACGGACGCGCCCATGGCGCTTGAACCCATGCCGGCGTCGCACGCAAAGACGATGTTCCGGACCGGGCCGGCGAGAACGGCAACTCCGCCGGCACCTGCACCGGCGAGGGCGGACGAGACGGAGCTCTTCTTGCCCTTCATGGTTTCCATCCGGGAGGTGGCCGCGCCGAGGTCGTCTTCCTCCGTGGCCTTGCTGGACTTGAGGATCACCGAGGCGATCAGGAAGGACACCGTGGCGGCCAGGAGGACGGAGAGTGCCACACCGAAGTAGCTGTCTTTCGCCGTCGCGGCAAAGACGGCGATGATGCTGCCCGGAGCGGCCGGCGAGCGCAGCCCCGCACCTGTCACCACCAGGGTGAAGATGCCGGTCATGCCGCCGCCGATTGCGGCGAGGATGATGATGGGCTTCATGAGCACGAACGGGAAGTAGATCTCGTGGATGCCGCCGACAAACTGGATCAGCGCGGCGCCGGGCGCGGACGCCTTCGCCAGGCCCTTGCCGAAGAGCATGTAGGCAAGCAGGATCCCGACGCCCGGGCCGGGGTTGGCCTCGAGCAGGAACAGGATGGACTTGCCCTGGGACAGCGCCTGCTCGGTTCCCAGCGGCGTCAGGATGCCATGGTTCACGGCGTTGTTAAGGAACAGGACCTTTGCGGGCTCGATGAAGATGCTGGTGAAGGGCAGGAGGCCGTTGTTGACCAGGAATTCGACGACGGAGCTGGCACCGTTGCTGAAGGCCTTCACGACCGGGCCGATCACCAGCATGCCGAAGATGGCCATGGCCGCGGCGACGATGCCCGCGGTGAAGTTGTCGATCAGCATCTCGAAGCCGGGCTTGACCTTGTTTTCCCAGAGACTTTCCAGCTTCATCATGATCCACGCGGTCAGCGGGCCCATGATCATGGCGCCGATGAACATTGGGATGTCCGTACCGACGATCACGCCCATGGTGGCCGCGGCACCCACCACGCCGCCGCGCACCCCATAGACCATCCGGCCACCGGTGTAGCCGATCAGGAGCGGCAACAGGAAGGTGATCATCGGTCCAACGAGCTTGGCCAGGTCGGCGTTGGGGGTGAAGCCTGCCGGAATGAAGAAAGCCGTAATGATGCCCCACGCGATGAATGCGCCGATATTGGGCATGATCATGCCGGAGAGGAACGTCCCGAATTTCTGGACGCCCACCCGCATGCTGGTGCGGGGTTTCGCAACTGTCTCTGTTGCCATGTGATTTCCTAACCGTCATTCCTGCTGCACCGCAGGATGGTCCGATAATTTCGCGAAAGCTAGCTGGTTGCGCTGGTGGAGATTCGGTGGAGCCATTCAAGGAACAGCTTGAGTTCCGAGCTGGAGAGTTGGTCCGAGTGCGACGCCTGGAGCGCCGCATTCAAGGCGATCGCGGCCACGACCACTGAGGATTTCCCGGTGTCCTCAGGGCCGTTGTTCCGGGCCTGCTCCGTGGAAACCGCAAAGATCATGGCATCGCGGGTCATGGCGGAGAGCTCGAGGTTTCGCTCGGGCGCCTTCTCCGTGATCAGCATGAGTGTCACGCCCACGTTGGCCGCCAGGATGGACCTGGCCGCTTCCCTGGGAGGGACGTTGAGTTGGCCCGCGACCGCCGCCTTGTTCAGCAGCTCCTCCATGAGGGCCTCGGCATCGGCGACGATGGCGGGGCGGCTCTCGGGGCGGATATTGCCGAACATGACCAGGTACAGTTCCGGCTGCTTAAGGCCGAACCGCACGTGCTTGTCCCACATCCGCCGGATATCTTCCAGCGGCTGTCCGGACGGCGCGAAGTCGCGTTCGTCCGCCACGTATTCCTCAAAACCGGCCGCGACGACGGCGTCGAACAACCCCTCTTTGTCACCGAAGTGGTGATACAGGGTGGGGGCTGTCACTCCCGCCAGCTTGGTGATCTGGCGGGTGGAGACCGCGGCTCCGCCTGAGTTGGCCAGCAGCTCGGCAGCTGCACGGAGCAGTCGCATTTTTGGCGGAAGCTGGCCATCGAAACTCATAACCGCTACCCTAGCACCTATAGCAACGCTATATGAAGTGCATCACATACAATTTTTTCAGGTACCGCGATCCGCCGACTGACGTAGCCGTCAGCCGCAGGCACAAATGATCCGCCGGATCAGCGGCGGCACCCGAACCGGCTTCCGGCCACGGCAGAGAATGAGGACCTTCAGTGCAGAACTTCCCAGGAGTAGGCGTCAGCCCCGGCCGCATCATCGGCACCATCCGCCAGATGCCCAAACCGATCAGCGAGCCGCCGTCCGGCGAGCAACTCCCGGCCGGCGTCACGGCGGACGAGGCCACCGCGGCGCTGAAGGCGGCCGCGAAGGAGGTCCACGACGAGCTCAAGGCCCGGTCCGAGACCGTCACCGGCGACGGCAAGGCGGTCCTGGAAGCGACGGCCCTCATGGCCACCGACACGATGCTGCTGAAGTCCGCCACGAAGCTGATCGGCCGCGGCACGTCCGCCCAGCGGGCCATCTGGGAAGCCGGCGCCTCCGTCTCGGAAATGCTGCACAACCTCGGCGGCTACATGGCCGAACGCGCCACCGACGTCCTTGACGTGCGGGCCCGGATCGTGGCCGAGCTGCGCGGCGTTCCCGCGCCGGGCATCCCCGCCTCCGCCACCCCGTTCGTCCTCATCGCCGAAGACCTTGCCCCGGCGGACACCGCCACCCTGGATCCGGAGAAGATCCTCGCCCTGGTCACGGCCGGCGGCGGCCCGCAGTCCCACACCGCCATCATCGCCCGCTCGCTCGGGCTGCCCGCCGTGGTGGCCGCGGCCGGCGTGGACGAGCTCGCGGACGGCACCGAAGTCTACGTCGACGGCGCCGCCGGCACCATTACCGCGGACCCTGACGAATCCCAGCGCGCCGCCGCAGCCCACTGGGCCGCCACCGCGTCACTGCTGTCCGCGTTTGACGGTACGGGCACGACGGCGGACGGCCACCTCGTTCCGCTCCTGGCAAACGTCGGCGGAGCCAAGGACGCCGCGGCGGCCGCGGGCCTGAATGCCCAGGGCGTCGGCCTGTTCCGCACCGAATTCTGCTTCCTGGAAAGGGACACCGAACCCACCGTGGAGGAACAGTCCGCGGCCTACCAGGGCGTCTTCGATGCCTTCCCGGGCAAGAAAGTGGTGCTACGGACCCTCGACGCCGGGGCGGACAAGCCGCTGCCCTTCCTGACCGATGCAACCGAACCCAACCCTGCCCTGGGTGTCCGCGGCTACCGGACGGACTGGACCACCCCGGGCGTGCTGGAACGCCAGCTGCAGGCAATCGCCCTGGCCGAACAGGCCTCCGAGGCCGACGTGTGGGTCATGGCGCCGATGATCTCGACGGCGGAGGAAGCCGCCCGCTTTGCATCGCTCTGCGCCGAGGCCGGGATCAAGACCCCCGGCGTCATGGTGGAGGTGCCGTCCGCGGCCCTCACCGCCGAGGCCATCCTCCGGGAAGTTGACTTCGCGAGCCTGGGCACCAACGACCTCACCCAGTACGCCATGGCCGCCGACCGCCAGCTAGGCCCGCTCGCTGCCCTGAACACGCCCTGGCAGCCGGCCGTCCTGCGGCTCGTTGGCCTGACGGTTGAAGGCTCGCTTGCTGAAGGCCACAACAAGCCGGTGGGCGTGTGCGGGGAGGCCGCGGCGGACCCGGCCCTCGCCGTCGTCCTGACCGGACTGGGCGTCACCACCTTGTCCATGACGGCCCGTTCCATCGCGGCCGTGGCCGCCGTGCTCAAGACCGTGACGCTGGCCGAGACGCAGGAACTGGCCAAGCTGGCACTTTCCGCGCCAAGCGCCACCGAGGCGCGGGCCTGGGTCCGGGAGAAGCTCCCCATTCTTGAGGAGCTCGGCCTCTAACGCGCGGACCGACCCGCGGGGCGTTTCCCCAGGGCCGGGGCGCCGCTCAGCTAGGATGCACCCATGGCATTGATAGCTCCCCGGGTGACGGCCGGTTTGTCCGCCGAGGACGCGCAGAAACTCCTTTACGCCCTCAGCGGCGGCAACGACATCACCGTGTTCGTCGACGGCACGGTGCACCGGCTGCCGCCCGCGGCGAGGGACGCCGTCGTGGACCTGCTGGGCCGGTTCGGCCGGGGCGAGGCGGTGACGGTCAGCAGCGTCGAGGAGATGCTGACCACCTCCCGGGCAGCGGAGCTGGCCGGGATCTCGCACACCTACCTCCGGAACTTGACCGACCGGGGCGAGATCCCGGTGGAATACCGGGGCACGCACCGGCGGATCCGGCTCGCAGACATCATGGCATGGCTCGAAACGCAGAAGAAGGCCACAGCGGCAGAGGGCTCCACGGCGCACCAGGATGACGGCGGCACGGGTGCTTCGTGACGGCGTGATAAGGATCAAGCAACGATCCCGGTCCCGCGCGGAGACGCGGATCAGCCGGGGGTTACGCTTGAATTGTGGGTAAGTTCAGAGGGTGGCACATTGTGGCAGGCATCGCCGCCATGGTGCTCACTGGCATTCTCGGAACGGCCATGGGGCTGAACAACACGGCAGCGTTCATGTCCAGCTGCGTCGCGTTCGTGGCGGTCTCCATGTGGATGGACAGCCGGACCGCCCGCCGACGCCGGAGCGGCGCACGCCGGCCCGACGGCGAGTCCCTCGTCCGCGGCGAGGACCCGCGCCTCGCCTTCGATCCCGACACCGCCAAGCGCGAAGGCCGCGGCAAGTAGGTCCCGGACCCGCCGGTACTAGATCCTGGGCCGGGCGGCCCAGCGCCGGGCCTTGAGCGCGGCATGGAGTTCCAGCCGCACCATCCCCTTGAGCGGATCGACGCCGAGCACCTGGCGGATCCTGCCCAGCCGGTTGTAAATACTGCTCCGGTGCAGGTGCAGCTTGGTCGCGACCTCCTGGACCGAACTGTCGTTGTCGTAGAACAGTTCCAGCACGGGCAGCAGCTCGTCGTTGCGGTCATGGTCTTCCAGGAGGCGGAAATACACGGATCCCGAGTCCGCCCACGCCCCGGCACCACCGCCGGCTGAGGCCAGGAGCTGGTAAACGCCGGTGGCGCGGCAGTCAACGAGTTCCCCGAGCTGGGGATCCACCGCCGCCGCCTGGGCCGCCTGCCGGGACTGCCGGTAGGCCTCGGCCATCTCCCTGGGCTTGGAGAAACCTTCGCTCGTGCCGAGGATGATTCGCCGGACTGTCCGCCCGGCGCGTTTGGCCAGTTCCAGCTGGTAGTGGACCAGCACCTGGGCGTGGTCCGCACGCCCGGTGGATTCCTTGAACAGCACCACGGCGTGGGTTTCAGTGCCGGCGCTGAAGAGGGCCGCGTCCACCCCGATCGTGGCCTGCAGCGCCGCAGAGCGGTGGATCAGCGTGGCGGCGATGGGGTCCGAGCCTTCTGCCCAGCCGTCGGCATCCAGGACGGTCACAAGCTGCCAGGGCCCGCGGCCCTGCACTTCCTTCCAGCCCGCCACCGCGGCCACCGCGTTCGCTTCCCCGGCACAGGCGGCGAGGAACACCTGTTCGCGGCGACGACGGAACTCCGATTCCGCCGTGTTCGAATCCAGCAGCAGGGCGGACAACTGCTCCAGCTCGCGCGCCACCTCCGGCAGCTCGGCGAGAACCGTCGCCCCGCCGGGCTCTTCCGCGTCCAGCTGGACCCACAGGTACCCGACCCGGAAGCCGCGCACCAGCAGCGGCACGCAGACCCGCCCCAGCATCCCAAGGTCCTCGTTCGCGGGAACGACGACCGGGCGCACCGCCGTCGCGATCCCGTGGGAGAGCTGCCAGGCAATGACATCGGCCGGCACCCGCTTGCTGAGCAGGAAGTTCACCCGGACCCGGTCGGCGTGGGATTGATTGGAACTGTACGCCAGGAGCAGCCCGTCAAGATCCTCGAGCGAGAGCCCGCGGCCCAGCCTCAGTGCCACCCGCTCCACGAGCTGCTCCACATCCTGCTGCTGCATGCTGCCAGACTACTGCCCGGCAGCGTCCGGGAGCGAACCAACACCAGCCGACACCTGACGCTTGCCCTCGCGACATATGTCTACCTGACGATTTCAAAAACCCCGGAAAGACGCGGGTGCCGGCGCACACCCGGGGCCGGAGCCTGTCGCCTGCCTCACAGCCGGACCTATTCTGGAAGAACGAACTCCCCGCACACCCAGGCCGACAACGCCGCCACAACTGGAGCCCAAAAAATGATCATCGGTGTCCCCAAAGAGATCAAGAACAACGAATTCCGCGTCGCCATCACGGCCGCCGGCGTCCACGAATTCCGCACGCACGGCCACGAAGTCCTCGTAGAGCGCGGCGCAGGCCTGGGCTCGGGCATCACGGACGAGGAATACGCCATCGCCGGCGCCGAAATCGTTGCCGAAGCCGACGACGTGTGGTCGCGTGCGGACATGGTCATGAAGGTCAAGGAGCCGGTCAAGGCCGAATACCACCGGTTCCGCAAGGGCCTGATCCTCTTCACCTACCTGCACCTGGCCGCCGAGCCGGAACTGACGCAGGAGCTGATCAACACCGGCGTCACCGCCATCGCCTACGAGACTGTCCAGGAGGGCCGCACGCTGCCGCTGCTGGCCCCGATGTCCGAGGTTGCCGGCCGTCTCTCCGTGCAGGTCGGCGCCACCTCGCTGATGGCCCCGGCCGGCGGCAAGGGCGTGCTGCTCGGCGGCGTCCCGGGCGTGCGTCCGGCGAAGGTCGTAGTCCTGGGCGCCGGCGTTGCCGGCACCAACGCGGCCGCGATGGCCCTGGGCCTCGGCGCCGACGTCACCATCCTGGATATCAACATCAACCGCCTCCGCGAACTCGATGCCCAGTACCAGGGCCGCCTGAAGACCGTGGCCTCCAACGCCTACGAGATCGAGAAGTCCGTGGTCGACGCGGACCTCGTGATCGGTTCGGTCCTGATCCCCGGCGCCAAGGCGCCCAAGCTCGTCACCAATGAGCTCGTGTCCCGGATGAAGCCCGGCTCGGTGCTCGTGGACATCGCCGTGGACCAGGGCGGCTGCTTCGAGGACACCCACCCCACCACGCACCAGGAGCCGACGTACAAGGTCCACAACACGATCTTCTACTGCGTCGCCAACATGCCCGGCGCGGTGCCGAACACCTCCACCTATGCGCTGACCAACGTCACGCTGCGCTACGCCGTGTCGCTGGCGAACCTGGGCGTCAAGGCTGCCTTCGAGCGCGACGCCGCTCTTGCCGCCGGCCTGAACATCGCCGCCGGCAAGGTCGCCCACCGTTCCGTGTCCGAGGCGCACAACCTGCCCCTCGTGGCTGACTGGCACCAGCTGGTCTCCGCGTAGCAACTTCCTCGCAGTGAGCATCGGCTGCTCCGTAGCCGCCCTTTTGGACCCCCAAAAGGGCAGTTACGGAGCAGTCGATTGCTGTTTAAGCCCGTGGCCCCCGTCAGGCCAGGGACCGGGCCTGCTCGATCAGCCGCAGCACCTCCACGGGCCCCGCCGGATCCACCGGGACCGGCAGCGTCGACGCCGCCCCGCCGTCGGCGATCTTGTCCGCGAGGATCCGGTAAAACTCAGGGTAGGCACCGCGCTCGGTGGGCAGCCGGTCCAGGTGCCCGTCCCGGCCGATCAACCCGGCCCAGTCCGGGTCCTCGATGCCGTACCCGGCGTCCAGCGGGCTGCCGCCGGCCACGATGTACGGTTCCTGCGGATCGACGCCATGCTTGGTGTAACCGCCCGCGCTGCCCAGCAGGCGGTACCGCGGGCCCTGCTGGGCGCACAGCATGTTCATCCACAGGTGGCTGATGGTCCCGGAATCGTGCCGCAGCGCCAGGAAGACGTCGTCGTCGACGCGCTCCCCCGGACGCCGCGCGCGGAGCTCCGCGTAGCTGACGGTCGCGGGGCCGAAGAGCTGCACGGCCTGGTCCAGCAAGTGGGTGCCGAGGTCGAAGAGAACGCCGCCGCCGTCATCCGCCGTCGCGGCCGCCTTCCAGGCCTTCGCGACCTCCGGCGACCAGCGCTCGAAGCGTGATTCGAACCGGGTGACGGTGCCGAGGACGCCGCCGGCGAGCAGCCCCTTGACCGTGAGGAAGTCCCCGTCCCAGCGCCGGTTCTGGAACACCGTGAGGACCCGGCCCAGCCGCGCGGCGAGCGCGATCAGCTCCTCGCCTTCGGCGCTGTGCACGGTGAAGGGCTTGTCCACCACGACGTCGAGCCCGGCTTCCAGCGCGGCCTTCGCGAGCGGGTAGTGGGTGGCCGGCGGGGTCCCGAGCACCACGACGTCGAGGTCACCGGCAAGCTCCACGATGTCCCCCGGCGTATCCACGATCCTGGTGCCCGGGTAGCGGGTGGCCGCCGCCGTCTTCCTCGCGGCGTCGGACGTGGCGATCACCTCGAGTGAGAATGCGGGGTTCGCGGCGATCAGCGGCGCATGGAAGACGCTGCCGGAGAGGCCGAACCCGGCCACGGCGGTGCGGATGGGCCCGGCGGAATCTGTGGTCATGGCTCCTAGGCTACCCCCGCGCGCCCAGCCGACGCTCCCTCAGATTTCGCAATAATTCGGGCGACGCTTCCTCGAAAGGTGAGGGAGCGTCGCCCAAAAAGCTGCTACAGGTGAGGGAGCGTCGGAAGGAGTGTTGGGCTACTTCTTTTCCCAGCCGATGGTGGTCCAGTCCGGAACCTGGGAGAGGCTCTTGAACAGGGACGGGCCGTAGTTGGCCAGGCCCGTGCGCACGAAGGAGATCTGCGGACCGTTCATGACGACACCCATGGAGAAGTACCTGGCCATGTGCTTCTTTTCAACGTCCATCGCGGCCTTGTTGCGCTCGGTGTTGTCCGCAATCGTGGAGAGCTTCTTGATATCGGCATCCAGCTCGGCGTCGCCCAGCTGGTTCTCGTTCGTCCTGGAATCGTAGAACTGCTTGACGGAATCCGTCGCGTCCGGGCCCACAGTGTAGCCGGAGACGCTCAGGTAGAAGTCGCGGCTGCCCATGACCTTGCCGAAGTCGGCGGAACCGCGCTGGTCGATTCCGACGTCCATGCCTCCGGCCTGCAGCTGCTTCTGCAGGGTCTGCGTAAAGGCCAGGGTGGTGGGGTCGTCGCCGAAGTTGCTGATCTTGAAGGCGGCGGGAACGCCGTCCTTCTCCATGATGCCGGCAGCGTTGGGCTTGTAGCCCGCGTCGGTCAGGACTTTTTTGGCGGCATCGGGGCCGGATTCCTTGACGGGGTAGTTGTCCTGGTAGTACTTGGAGAACGGCAGCAGCATCATCGACCCGGAGCTGGGCTCCTCCCAGTTCAGACCGTTGAAACGGACCTTGCGCAGCGCTTCGCGGTCGACGGCGGTGAAGATCGCCTTGCGGACCGCGACGTCGGTCATCGGCGCCTTCCGGGCGTTGAGGTTCAGGCCGCCGGCGAACAGGCGCTGGCCACGGCGGACTTCGGCGTTCCTGGTGCCGTCGAGCTGCTTGTAGACGGAGATCGTGTTGGCCGAGACGGCGTCGATTTCACCGTTCTTGAAGGCGGCGACCGCGGCGCTGGTCTCCAGCTGGCGGAAGACGACCTTGCTCAGGACCGGCTTGGCGCCCCACCATTTCTCGTTCGGGGCCATCGTGACCGTCTTGGCTGCGCTGTCGTACTGGTCCACCTTGAACGGGCCGGCCATCCACTCCGGGTGCATGTCACCGGTGAAGCCTGTGTTGAAGAGTTCCGGCGTGTTGACCTTGGGGTGGATGAAGCCGGTGAAGAGCGAATCCAGCGGGTAGACAGGCTGGGTGGTGGTGACGATGACTTCCTTGTCGTTCGCGCCGGCCTTGACGGAATCGACGAACTCGTAGGCACCCGAGGTGACGATGTCGATGTCCTTGTTGTCACCCTTGAGCATTTTCCAGGTGTTCTCGAAGGTCCTGACATCGACCGGCGTGCCGTCGTTGAACGTGGCCTTGTCGTTGACCTTGATGGTGATGGTCTGTTTGCCAGCCTTGACGTCGCTCTTGACGTCCTCGCAGAAGTCCTTGTTCGGCGTGGCCGTGCCGTCGAAGTCGAAGTTCCAGCAGCCCCAGGTGCCGGCCTCGTCGATCGGGCGGTGCAGCGCCGTGTTGTCCGCGCTGTTGCCGGTGTTGGAGAATCCGTTGAAATCCGGCCCGATGCTGCCCAGCGGCAGGGTCAGGGTGCCACCGGGCTGCAGGTCTTTGGCGTCCTTGGCGTTGACGCTTACGAGCTTGGCAAGGTCGCCGCCCGATTCCTGGCCCCTGCCGGCCGGGGGGCCGGTGGCCGCGCCGCCGCCGCAAGCGGTCAGCGCAAGCGCCGCCACCACGGCGGTGACGCCGCCGATCCTGGTCAGGTTCTTCATGGCGTTCCTTGTCCTTTGGTGCGAGGGCCAGTGATGGTGCGGATCAGGAAAGTCGGTGGGCGTCGTGGACGACCAGAAGCTCGGCGTCGAGTTCGCCGTCGGGGTAGAAGCAGGCGAACTGCTGGTCCGGGTGCCTGGCGGGTATCCCGGC
Source organism: Arthrobacter sp. 10N418 (assembly GCF_056394725.1). Taxonomy (NCBI): domain Bacteria; kingdom Bacillati; phylum Actinomycetota; class Actinomycetes; order Micrococcales; family Micrococcaceae; genus Arthrobacter; species Arthrobacter sp. 10N418. Next base: position 194,264 of record NZ_JBFTIK010000007.1, on the reverse strand, counting down.
GACCTCGGACACGGCCTCCGCTTCCAGGGGCGGTTCGAGCGTCAGGCACTTCTCCTGCTTGGCGGGAGGCAGTGCCGCGAACACCGGGCAGCGGGAGGCGAAGTTGCAGCCCGCGGGCGCATCCAGCGGCGACGGCAGGTCCCCCTTGAGGACGATGCGTTCGCGGGTGCGTTCCAGCTGCGGGTCCGGGACGGGAATGGCGGACAGCAGCGCCCGGGTATACGGGTGGCGGGGGTTATCGAAGACGCTGTCCACATCCCCGATCTCCACGATTTTGCCGAGATACATCACGGCCACGCGGCTGGAGATGTGGCGTACCAGAGACAGGTCGTGGGCCACCATGAGGTAACTCAGTCCGAGTTCGGCGCGGAGCTGGTCCAACAGGTTGATGACGCCGGCCCGGACCGAGACGTCCAGGGCTGACACGGGCTCGTCAAGGACCACCAGCCTCGGGTTCACTGCCAGGGCGCGGGCGATTCCGATGCGCTGGCGCTGTCCGCCGGAGAACTGGTTGGGGAAGCGGTTGACGTGGTCCGGCTGGAGGCCCACGAGCTCCATGAGCTCCATGATCCGCTTCCGGACGGCCGGCTTCGCCATTCCGGCGTTTTCCAGCGGCTCGGCGAGGACCTCATAGACGGTAAAGCGCGGGTCCAGTGCGCCGGCGGGGTCCTGGAACACCATCTGGAGTTCCTTCCGCATGGCCGCCTTGGTCTTGCCGTCGGCGGCCGCCTTGTTGCTCAGCCCGCCGATAACCACCTCGCCGTCCTGGTCCTTGTGGAACTCCATGATTTCCAGCAGCGTGGTGGTCTTCCCGCACCCCGACTCGCCCACGATCGAGAAGCACTCACCCTCGCGGATGTCGAAGCTCAGCCCGTCAACGGCCTTGACGGTGCCGATCCGGCGTTTGATCAGCGAGCCTTTCATCAGCGGAAAGTACTTCCTGACATCCCTGAGCTCCAGCACGGCTTTCCGCTCTACCCGTGGGATGGCGTCGAAGCGGGAGACCGGGACGGCGGGGGCGGCATAGATCTCGTGGACGTCCACCCCTGCCAGCGAGTCCGTCTTGATGCAGGCAGCCTTGTGGCCGCCGGGCTGCCCGGCGCCGGGCCGTCCTACGCCGGGCACCGGGGAGCCGTGCTTGCCGGGGGCTGGCTCCCCGATGCCGGGCACCGGCCACAGCGGCGGCTCGCCCTCCAGGCAGGCAACGCCGGCCAGCGGGCACCGCGGTGCGAAGGTGCAGCCGGTAGTGGCGTGGACCAGGTTCGGGGGGACGCCCTCGATAGGCACCAGGGACGTCTTCTCCGCCGTGTCCACGCGCGGCACCGCCCCGAGCAGCCCCATGGTGTACGGCATGCGGGGGTTGTAGTAGATCTCGTCCACCGTGCCGGTCTCCACCGGTTTGCCGGCGTACATCACCATGATGTCGTCCGCCATCCCGGCGACCACGCCGAGGTCGTGCGTGATCATGACGACGGCGGCGCCGGTTTCCGCCTGCGCCGTATGCAGCACCTCGAGCACCTGCGCCTGGATGGTGACGTCCAGCGCCGTCGTCGGCTCATCAGCGATGAGCACCCGGGGATTGTTGGCGATCGCGATGGCGATCATGACGCGCTGGCGCATGCCGCCGGAGAACTCGTGCGGGAAAGCCTTGAGCCGGTCCCTCGGGCTGGGGATGCCCACCATGCCCAGAAGCTCGACGGCGCGCGCCTCCTTGGCCTGTTTGCTCATGGCGGGGTTGTGGATCGTCAGGGCCTCGATGATCTGGTTTCCCACCGTGAAGACGGGAGTCAGCGAGGACAGCGGATCCTGGAACACCATGGCGATGTCGCTGCCGCGGTACCGGCACATGGCCTTATCGCTGAGGCCCAGCAGTTCCTTGCCCAGCAGCCGGACGGAGCCCTTGACCTCCGCGGTGGAGGGCAGCAGGCCCATGATGGCCATGGACGTGACGCACTTTCCGGAGCCGGATTCACCCACAATGCCCAGAGTCTTGCCCGGCATCAGGTCGAAGTCGACGCCACGGACGGCGTGCAGCACGCCGTTCTCCGTGTTGAAGCGGACGTTCAAGTCCCGGACGGAAAGCACAGCGTCGGTAGGTGCGTGAACTCCGCGCACGTGCAGACGCTCCACGGTTGCCCTGGCGGCCGCGTCGGTGCTGGCGGTGATGTCGCTGCTCATTTGTTCTTCTTGTTAGCGCTTTTCGTCCTGGCGCTGCCAATGGAGCTGGAGCTGGGATCGAATGCATCACGCAGGCCGTCGTTCATCATGGCCAGCGAGCCGGTCAAGAGGAACATGACGACCAGCGGGACCCAGAACATCCAGGGGAACGTCGAGACCTGGGAGGTGGCCTGGCCGATCAGGACACCGAGGCTGACATCCGGGACCTTGATGCCGATGCCGATGAAGGAGAACGCAACCTCTGCGAGGATCGCGCCGGTGACCCCGCGGGTGATGTCCAGGACCAGCAGCGAACCGATGTTGGGGACGAGGTGTCGCCACACGATCCGGCGCGCCGGGATCCCCATGTATTGGGCGGCCTTGACGAAGTCGCGCTGCATGAGGGACATCGAGAGGGAGCGGATGAGGCGGGCAGTCCCCATCCAGCTGAAGACCAGCAGGACGATGATCAGCAGCAGCCAGCTGGGGAGGGTATTCTTCAGTCCGTTGCCGCCCCCGCTTGTTGCCACAGCCACGACCAGCAGCGCCGGCATCATGATCAGGGCCTCGAGGACGAACAGCATGACCTTGTCCACTTTGCCGCCGAAATAGGCCATGGTGCAGCCGTAGATCGCGGCGATCAGGACCGACACCAGGCCCACGACGAGGCCGATGAGGATCGAGACCCTGGTGCCCTCCACGGTCAGGGCGTAAAGGTCGATCCCGGCCTGGGAGGTGCCCAGCAGGTGGTCCGCGGACGGTCCCATGCCGATGTTGAGCGGGTCGATGGTTTCCTTGTCCCAACTGCTGAATGCGCCGCCGACAAAGGACACGGTGGTCAGGGCCAGGAAGATGACGAGGCCTGCGACGGCCGTCTTGTTGCGCAGGAAGCGCCTCAGGATGATCCTCGACTTGGCGATGACGACACCGTCGTTCTCAATTTTGGCTTCGTCGACGACGGCGGCCGGGTCGACGGCGTTCAGGTTCGTCATGGCTACCGCACCCTCACCCTGGGGTCGACAAGCGTGGTGGCGAAGTCCGCAAGGATGGCCCCGATCGCGAATATCACGGAGCCGTAGGCGAGGGTCGCCGTCGCCGCGTTGACGTCCTGCAGGGCGATCGAGTCGATGGACCAGGAGCCGACGCCATGCCAGGCGAAGATCTTCTCCGCAAAGAAGCCGCCGGCAAAGATGGCCGGGATCGTGAACGCAATGCTCTGCGCCACGGGGATGAAGGACACACGCAAGGCGTGGCGCGCAATCGCCTGGTTGCGGGTCAGGCCCTTGGCCCGCGCCGTCCGGACGAAGTCCGCGTTGACGTTGTCCAGGAGGTACTGGCGTTGAGCGATCTGGTAGGCGCCCCAGCCCACGATCGTAATGGCAAAGGTCGGCACCGCATAGTGGGCCAGCATGTCGACGAACTGGGCCCAGCCGCCACCGTCCAGGCCTGGGGTGGAGATGCCGGTGACGAAGAAGATGCGGCCTCCCACGGTCTCGTTGATGCTGATGGCTCCGAGCTGCACCAGGAAGTAGGCGATGGGCGCGGGGACGATGTACATCAGGTAGCTGTATGAGGTGATCACCCGGTCCGAGGCCTTGTATTGCCGCGCAGCGGTGTATACACCGAGGGCGATCCCGATGACCAGGGTCAGGATGATCGCCGCCAGGAACAAACGCGTCGAGATCAGCACGCGGTCGCCGAACTCCGCGTTGATGAAGGCCCCGTTCGGGCTCCGTCCCCAGTCCCACCGGGTGAGGACCCCCGTGAGCCAGTCGACGTACCGCTGCCACGGGCTGAGGGTTGGATCGAGGCCCTTGAGCCGGAAGGAATTGACGACCTGTTCGGGGGTGGGCCGCGGAATTCGCTCCTGCTCCAGCAGCGCTGGCTGCAGCGTGCTCACAGCCAGGAGATACCCGGCACTTGTGGTCAGGAAGATCATGAATACGTACGTGACGGCACGTTTTGCGAGATATCGGAGCATGAGGCGACTAGTTCTGAATTGCCGTTGTCTGTGCGGTTCCGGGCGGCGGGTGCCGGGCTGGAGGGGCCGGGCTGCACGCCCGGATGATTAAATTATTCACAACTTCGGTCCTGGCGACACCCCGTCTCCCGGGCTAATCTGCGCTTCGCGCACTATCGCGTGCATTCCGGGACAATTTATGCCCCGCGCACTATCCGCGTGACAAGTTCACGCCAGCTCTGCGCGAGCCGCTCCGGGGCTATCCCCCGCACTCCGACGGCGTGCAACAGCCGCGCCGGCTCCAGCGTCGCGCTCAGGGCCGACGCCATGAGGGACTGGTCCGCAGTGACCCCGGCTTCGCCCAGCAACATCGCCAGATGGCGGTGCCAGAGGACGGCGGCCGGCACGTCGAAGCGGTTGTGGACGGACTGATCAGCGGCCCGGGCGAGCTCACCGAATTCCAGGATCCAGTCGATGCGCTCAGCGCCCACCGCGATCAGCCGGTCCAACGCCGCGGCTCCGGGACCGAGCGGCGGCGGGCCGAACATGAAACGGCGCTGGAAGTCGGCCTCTGCATTGCTGAGCAGCGTCATCATGAGCCCGGCGCGGCTGCCGAACCGCCGGAAGACCGTGCCCTTGCCGACACCCGCGCGCTGCGCCACCGCGTCCATGGTCAGCCCTGCCGCTCCGGATTCCTCGACGATCTCGCGGGCAGCGCACAGCAGGAGTTCGCGGTTCCGTGCCGCATCGCGGCGTTCGGTCTCGGCGCCGGCCTGGACGCCGCCGGGCGCGCCCCCCAGCGCCCTCCCCGGCGCGCCGGGCAGCGACGCATGCATGGGAACGGACCGGGGACCGCCCGGCGCAGCGGAGTGAATTGGCGTGAGGCTCACACGGCTTATTGTAGCCCCGGGGAATAATAACCGGACCGTAGTCCGTTTAGATTTGGTGAAGGCCCCAGAGGCCTCCATGATCATCCGGCCGCCGGAACGTCCGCGGCTCTTTGCACAGGAGTTCACATGTCCAAGAACACCGTTCTCACCCTGGTCGGCAGCCTGCGCGCCGGCTCCACCAACTTCCAGCTTGCCGAGGCCATCGCCCTTAACGCGCCGGAGCACGTTGAAGTCCTCATCCACGACAGCCTCGGCGACATCCCGTTCTACAACGAGGACATCGACGTCGAGGGCCACGTCCCCGCGGCGGCGGCAGCCCTGCGCGCCGCAGCCAACGCGGCCGACACCCTCCTCCTGGTCACGCCGGAGCACAACGGCACCGTTCCGGCATCCCTCAAGAACGCCATCGACTGGCTGTCCCGCCCCTTCGGCGCCGGCGCCCTCAACGGAAAGCCGACCGCCGTCGTCGGCACCGCGTTCGGCCAGTTCGGCGGGGTCTGGGCACAGGATGAGGCCCGCAAGGCCGTCGGCATCGCCGGTGCCCGGGTGCTCGAGGACGTCAAGCTGGCAGTCCCCGGCTCCATGGTCCGATTCGCCGAGACCCACCCCAAGGACGATGCTGAAGTCGTCGAGCAGATCAAGGGCGTGTTCGATGCGCTGGCAGCGGCACGGACGGCGGAGGCAGCCTAGCACTCCCGCCCTTCCGGTCCCCGCTTGCCGCCCCCGACAGCACCCGCTGCCGGGGGCGGCGCGGTTCCGGGCGGGACGCCACCGGCGCGGGCGCGAAACAATCTGTGAACAAAAGTTTCCCCCGTGGCAACATGGCCTGTATTCTTGGGAATGTGACCCACGAAACACTTGATGCCGCCGCAGATGTTCTCCCGGCCGAGGCAATAGATGCAATTGAACGTGCGGCTACGTCCGCCCACCGCCACGAGATCCTATTCTCGGAGCGCGCAGCAAATATCAAGCAATCGGCAGTCCGGGACGTCTTCGACATCTCGATGCGACCCGGCCTCGTCTCCCTTGCCGGCGGGAGCCCGTACCTTCAATCGCTCCCGCTGGAACGGCTCGGACAGACAGCGGCACGGATCATCGCCGAGCAGGGATTGACCGCCCTGCAGTACGGCGGCGGCCAGGGCACCGAGGAACTCCGGACCCAGATCTGCGAGGTCATGGCGGCGGAAGGGATCCTGGACGCGGACCCTGCGAACGTTGTGATCACCGCGGGCTCGCAGTCCGCCCAGGATGTGGCCACGAAGGTCTTCTGCAACCCGGGGGACGTCGTCCTCGTGGAGGATCCCACCTACGTCGGGGCGCTCAACACGTTCGAGGCCTACCAGGTGGAGGTCGGGACCGTGCCGATGGACCAGGACGGCATCATTCCGGATCTGCTGGAGGACAAGATCGCCGCACTCCACACTGCGGGCAAAAACGTCAAGTTCCTCTACACGATCCCGAGCTTCAACAACCCGTCCGGCATCACCCTGTCCGCGGAGCGGCGCCAGCAGGTCGTCGATATATGCCGCCGGGCGAATATTTTGGTGCTGGAGGACAACCCCTACGGCCTGCTTCGCTTCGACGGCAAGCCCTTGACCCCCCTGCGCGCGGCCAACCCGGGCGATGTCATCTACATGGGGTCCTTCTCAAAGATCTTTGCCCCGGGCCTGCGGATCGGCTGGGCGCTGGTTCCTGCGCACCTTCAGCGCCGCTTCTACCTTGCCTCGGAGGCGGTGACCCTGTGCCCGCCGACACTCAACCAGATGCTCGTGTCTGCCTATCTGCGCGACTACGACTGGCGCGGCCAGATCGAGACCTATCGGGGCCTGTATAAAGAACGCTGCGATGCGATGCTCGCGGCCTTGGCGGAGCACATGCCCACAGGCCTGAGCTGGACGCGCCCGGAGGGTGGCTTCTTCGTCTGGGTCACGCTGCCCGAAGGCGTGGACACCTACCCCCTGCTCAAGAAGGCCATCGACGCCGGGGTCGTCTTCATTCCCGGTGCGGCATTCACTCACTCGGATGAACCGTCCAACAAGATCCGGCTGGCGTTCAGCGCCGTGCCGCCTGAATCCATCCGCGAAGGCGTCCGGCGTTTGGCGCCGGTCCTGCGCGACGCCATCGCCGCCCTGTAGCGTGCAGGCTGTAGCCTGAATGATGGCTGGAGCAAGGCCAAAGACGTTCGTTGACCCAGAGGAGCAGTTTCATATGACCGGAATTATCGTTGTAGGTGTCGACGGCAGTGAGACTGCCCTGAAGGCGGCCCACACCGCGCGGGACCTCGCAGTCTCTCTTGGCGCCACCCTTCATGTGGTCAGCGCCTTCGACAGCGATAGGACCGAGGTCTTCAGCAGCGGCGGGGACAAGTGGATCCTGTCGGACGCCAGCAACGCGGAAACGGTCGCGAAGTCCGTCGCGGACGGCCTGCGCTCGGCCGACATCGACGTCACCTATGCGGCCGCGCGCGGGAAGCCGGCCGAGGCCCTCATCAAGGAAGCCGAGCGCACGGGCGCGCAGATGATCGTGGTCGGCAACCGGCGCATGAGCGGAATCGGCCGGGTCCTCGGGAGCGTTGCGAACAGCGTCGCCCACAACGCTCCCTGCGACGTCTACATCGCCAAGACCGACATCGCCGGCTAGGCGGGGAAGCCTTCGGGCTGAACGGCCGGCACTGCCGTCTTCAGCATCCGGCGCAGGATCTTGCCGGAGGAGGATTTGGGCACGGCGTCGATGAACTCCACCCGCCGGAGCTTCTTGAACGGCGCCACCTTGGAGGCCACGAAGTCCATCACCGCGGTTTCATCCAGCGCGTCCCCGTCGGGGCCGGCCTGGCGTACCACGAACGCCATCGGCACTTCCTGGCCGCCGGCGTCGAGCGTGCCGATCACCGCGGCATCGGCGATACCGGAATGGGTGAGGAGCAGCGCCTCGAGCTCTGCCGGGGCGATCTGGTAGCCCTTGTACTTGATGAGTTCCTTGAGCCGGTCCACGATCGTTACGACACCGTCCGCCCGCACCGTCGCGATGTCCCCGGTGTGCAGGAAGCCGTCAGCATCCAGCGTGTCCGCCGTTTCCTCGGGCCGGTTGAGGTAGGCGAGCATCACGTTGGGACCGCGGCACAGTAAGTGGCCCGGCGCGCTGGTCCCTTCGGCGGGAACGTCGATGTCCTCCCCGGTGGCCGGATCCACCAGCCGGCAGTCCATGTTCGGCACGGTGTAGCCGACCGAACTGACGGGCACGCCGCTGGCATCCCGCGGTATCAGGTGCGACACCGGGCTCATCTCCGTCATGCCGTAGCCCTGCAGCACCCGGCAGCCGAGGCGCTCGGCGAGCCTGGCCCCGAGTTCCCCGTCGAGGGGCGCCGCGCCGGACAGTGTGGTGTGGACCGAGCTGAGGTCGTAGTCGGCGACCATTGGGTGCTTGGACAAGGCCACGGCCACCGGCGGAGCGATGAACAGATAACTGCATTTGTGGTCCTGGATGATCCGCAGGAACTCGGCAAGATCGAACCTGGGCATCGTGACCAGCCGCGCCCGCTGGCGGAGGGCCAGGTTCAGCAGGACTGTCAGGCCGTAGATGTGGAAGAACGGCAGGAGGGCCAGGAGCCGGTCCTCGGGGCCCACACCGAGCAGGCCGCGGGACTGCTCAGCGTTCGCCACGAGGTTCCGGTGGCTGAGCATGACGCCTTTGGGCCGGCCCGTAGTTCCGGAGGAGTATGGCAGCACAGCCACATGCGTGGCCGGATCGAATCTGACCTGCGGGGCCGGCACGCCAGCTCTGAGCAAATCCTGCAGAGAGGGGTGGCCATCGGCGCCGTCGAGCACCACCAGCCGCTCGGAAGCGATGCCGTTCCGGGCGGCGGCTTCGCGGGCGGCGGGAAGGAGCGCGGAGATGGTGAAGAGCCAGTCCGCTCCGGCATCGTCGAGCTGGTGCGCGATTTCATCCGCCGTGTACAGCGAGTTGACCGTGGTCACGGTGGCACCGGCCCGCAGCAGGCCGTGGAAGACCACCGCGAAGGCGGGGATGTTGGGGCACAGGATCGCCGCAACGCCGCGGACCCCCAGCCCCCGGGCCGCCACAGCGCCTGCAAGGGCATTGATCTGTTGGAGCAGTTCCCGGTAGCTCATCTCCGCACCGCTTGTGCCGTCGACGACGGCGATCCGGTCCAGGTCCTCCTCCCGCAAGTCACCGAACAGGTAGTCGTAAATGCTGAGATCGGGAACATCGACGTCGGGGAAGGGGCTCGAGAACACGCAACTCTCCTTTGATCCGCGTCCGCCGGACTGGCGGCGGCTGGTGCCACTCTAATCCCGTCCGGAGCGCGGAAGCCCGGAAGGCGCGGATTTGACGCGCGTCACCACCCCTGGTGCGCAGCCTCACCTGTGATTTCGCCGTGCCGGAGGGCCGCCCAACGGTAAAATTGGTGTTGCCTGCGATGGAGCGGACATTCGAAAATCTACCGATCGGATACTGTGCCCACTCTTCAGCGCCGCCAGCTCGTTGGCCATGACATCCTCTTGGCCCGTCACGGCAACCACATCAGCACTATGCGCGTGGATCGAAGCGCGGGCCGGGTGGTCGCGCTCCTGGACGACGGCTCGATCGACAGCGCCCCCAACATGATCGCCCCCGGCCTGCGCATGCCCGAGACCGTTCGGAGCGTTTTGCGTGAGGACTGGAAGTTCCTCACTGCTTTGACGGCAGGCGGCATGGGACTCGCCGGCGTGATGTTTGCCGCCGCGTCCGCCCTCGCGGGCCTCAGCGGGAATGCAGGTCTGGCCGACATGCTCTCCATCTACACGGCGAACTGAGCCCATTCCCGCAACCTGACGAGACCCCGCCCTTGAGATTCTCAGTGGCGGGGTCTTTCTTTTGCCTCGCGGCCGGGTCCGCCGTTCCATCCTGCAGAGCCTTCTACGCGGGCCGTGTCAGTCGAGCAAGAGGGCTGGTTCCTCGAGGATGGCGGCGACGTCGGCCATGAAGCGGGCGGAGAGGTCCCCGTCCACAACGCGGTGGTCGAACGAACCACCCAGGGTGGTGATCCAGCGCGGGATGACTTCGCCGTCGAGGACCCAGGGCTTCTGCTTGATCGTGCCGAACGCCACGATTGCAACCTCGCCCGGGTTGATGATGGGCGTGCCGGTGTCGATCCCGAGGGCCCCGATGTTGGTGACGGTCAGGGTCCCGCCCTGCATCTGGGCCGGTTGGGTCTTGCCCGCCCGTGCCGTGGACGCCAGCTCGTTCAGTGCCAGGGCCAGTTCCTTGAGCGAGAGGTCCTGCGCGTTCTTGATATTGGGCACCATCAGGCCCCGCGGGGTGGCGGCCGCGATGCCCAGGTTCATGAAGTGCTTGACGTGAATTTCGGCTGAGTCGCTGCCGTCCGGGTTGTCCACCCAGGTGGCATTGACGCTGGGGTTGCGCGCCGCGGCCCAGATGACGGCCTTGGCGAGTATCAGCAGCGGCGAGATCTTGATGCCCTCGAAGTCGCGGGAGGCCTTGAGCCGCTTGACGAACTCCATGGTCCGGCTGGCGTCGACGTCCACGAAGATGCTCACGTGCGGAGCCGCGAAAGCTGACTCCACCATGGCCTTGGCCGTGGCCTTGCGGACCCCTTTGACCGGGATCCGCTCGATCCGCTGATCCTGCGGCCGGCCGGATTTCCCCCAGAACGTGTCCGCCTTGTCCACCTCGGCGTCCCGCTGCGCCTGGTAACTGACCAGGTCCTCGCGGGTCACCTCGCCGCGGGCCCCGGTCGGGACGACGTCGGCGAGGTCGATGCCGAGGTCCCGGGCAATCTTGCGCACCGGAGGCTTGGCCAGCACCTTGTTGACCAGCCCGGTGATGGCACCGCCCAGGGTGGGGCGTGAGTCGACGCCTCCGGCCGGGAGGGGACGCTCCGCCTGGGCAACAGCCTGGGGACTGATCCAGATGTCGTGGCTCTCCACCGGTTCTGCGGTGGCTGGGCCCGACGCAACAGCCGGCTTGATGGCCGCGGAGACCCGCCGGCGGCGCTTGACGGCGTCGGCCTTGGGGCCGGACCCCACGAGCGGGCCGCCGGCCGGGCGACCCGCCGATTCGCCGGCGTCGGAGTCGGAGTCGGAGTCATCCACTGTCAGCGTCCCGTACATGGGCGCCGCCGGGGCGGATCCGGCAGGGGCCGCCGGGGCGGGGGCCTCGGCCGGGGCGGATGCTTCGGCCGCCACGGCGTCGCTCACGCTGATGATGGGGGTCCCGACGTCGATCGTCACACCCTCTGCAACGAGCAGCTCGGTGACGGTGCCGGCGAACGGCGAGGGCAGTTCCACCAATGATTTGGCGGTCTCGATCTCGCACAGGACGTCGTTGATGGCCACCGTGTCCCCGGCTTTGACCTTCCACGCGACGATCTCCGCCTCGGTCAGCCCTTCGCCGACGTCGGGGAGGTTGAACTTGTTAAGCGTCATGGGGTCCTCGGTTTTCGGAAATCGTCGTCAGTGCCCTGGGTCATCAGTAGGCGAGGGCACGGTCAAGCGCCTCAAGGATGCGGTCCATGTCCGGCAGGTAGTCCTCTTCGACCTTGGCCACGGGGTAGGGCATGTGGAAACCGCCCACCCGGATGACCGGCGCCTCGAGCGAGTGGAAGGCCCGTTCGCTGATCCGGGCCGCGATTTCGCCGCCGATTCCGCCGAACGTGGGGGCCTCGTGGGCCACGATCAGGCGGCCGGTCTTCTTGACGGAGGCCGTGACGGTATCAAAATCGATCGGCGAGATGGAGCGCAGGTCAATCACTTCGACGCTGTGGCCGTCCTCGGCGGCGGCGTTGGCTGCGGCGAGGGCCACCGGGACCAGCGGCCCGTAAACCACCACGGTGGCGTCCGTTCCCTTGCGCAGCACGTGCGCCTTGAAAGGGTCCGCGGACGCTCCGGGGGAGTCCGTGTCCACCTCCCCCTTGAGCCAGTAGCGGCGCTTGGGCTCGAAGACGATCACGGGGTCCTGGCAATCGACGGCCTGCTGGATCATCCAGTAGGCATCGTGCGGGTTGGACGGGGTGATAATGCGCAGGCCGGCCGTGTGGGCGAACAGCGCCTCCGGCGACTCCGAGTGGTGTTCGATCGAGCCGATGCCGCCGCCGTATGGGATTCGGATGACGACGGGCACGGTGAGGTTGCCGTTGCTGCGCGAGTGCATTTTGGCCAGCTGCGTGGTGATCTGGTTGAACCCCGGGAACACGAAGCCGTCGAACTGGATCTCGCAGATGGGCAGGTACCCGCGCAGGGACAGCCCGATCGCGGTGCCGATGATCCCGGACTCCGCCAGCGGGGTGTCGACAACACGGTCCGCGCCAAACTCGGCGATGAGGCCGTCGGTGACGCGGTAGACACCGCCGAGCGGGCCAATGTCTTCGCCCATGAGCAGGGAACGCGGGTTGTCGTTCAGCGTTGCCCGCAGGCCCTCGTTGATGGCCTTGGCAATGGTCATGGTGGTCATCAGTTGGCCGCCCCTGTCTCTGCTGCTGTGGCCTCGTCGGCGGCCGCGTCTCCAGCGAAGCCGGCGCTGTACTCCTCAAACCAGGCCAGCTCTTCGGCCACCAGCGGGTGGGCCTCCACATAGGTGTTGGCGAAGGCGGTCCGGATGTCCGGGGTTTCAAGGTCGTGGGTCGTTTTGCGGACGTAGGCGGCGAGTTCGTCGCCGTCGGCACTGATCTGCTCGAAGAAGGCGTCGTCGGCCAGGCCCTGGGCGCGGAGATACTTTTCCAGGCGTTCGAGCGGATCCTTCGCCCGCCACCGGCCTTCCTCGGCGGATTCGCGGTATTTCGTGGGGTCGTCTGCCGTGGTGTGCGCGCCGACGCGGTAGGTGAACGCCTCGATCAGCACCGGGCCGTTGCCCTCGCGGGCCTGCTCGAGGGCCCACTCGGTGACAGCGTGGACGGCGATCACGTCGTTGCCGTCCACCCGGATGCCGGGGAAGCCGTAGCCCTTGGCACGGTTGGCCAGCGGGATGCGCGTCTGCACGGAGCTCGGCACGGAGATGGCCCAGTGGTTGTTCTGGCAGAAGAACACCACCGGGGCCTTGTAGGAGGATGCGAACACCATGGATTCGTGGACGTCGCCTTCGGAACTGGCCCCGTCACCGAAATAGACCACGACGGCGGCCTTCGGCTCCGCGGCCTGCCCGGCAGTTCCATCTCCGGCTGCGGCAGCGTTTGCAGCGGCGAGCTTCTGGTCCCGCTGGATCCCCATCGCGTAGCCGACCGCGTGCGGGGTCTGCGCTGCGAGGACCAGGGTGTAGAGGTGGAAGTTGGTGTCCTTGGGGTTCCAGCCGCCGTTGGACACGCCGCGGAACTGGCGGAGGAGCTCCGCCAGGTCGACGTTGCGGGTCAGCGCAACACCGTGCTCCCGGTAGGTGGGGAAGATATAGTCCTGCGGCTGGGAGGCCCGGCCGGAGCCGATCTGGGCGGCTTCCTGTCCGGTGAGCGGGACCCACAGTGCAAGCTGCCCCTGGCGCTGGAGCGCCGTGGCCTCGACGTCGAACCGGCGGATCTTGGCCATGTCGGCATAGAAGCCGCGCAGTTTCTCCGGATCAAGCCGCTCCGCGTATTCCGAGAACACCGGGTCGGTGCCGAGAGTCCCGTCGGGTGCCAGCAGCTGCACCATTGGCTCGGCCGGGTCGCCCAGCTGCGCCTCGGCTGCCGCCTCGAGCTGGTCATCCATATCGGTTCCGTCGAACTCGGTAGAGGGCAGATGTGTGTCGCCCATACCGTCTCCTTGCTTGCCGCATCCGAATGCGCTGCAATCGCTGGGATACATGCCAGACCGGAATGCATTCCTGATCCGGCATATATTTTGGCTTTACTCGTCCCTACTTTATCCGCAGCCCCGGCTTCGGGGCCGTCATGTTAAGCGCTAGGAACGCTGTGGCGGTTTTGTATAGATCGCACAGAGTTCCAGGAAGCGGGTGTTGGCCTCGGTCTCGCCGATGCTGACCCGCACCCCCTCCGTGCCGAAGGCCCGGACGGACAGCGCCCGTTCGCCCGCCAGGGCGGCAAATTCAGCGCTGTTGGCTCCCAGATTCAACCAGACGAAGTTCCCCTGCGCTTCCGGGATGAACCAGCCGAGCTCCCGAAGTCCGCGCGTGACCCGGTCGCGTTCGTCCACCAGGCTTTGTACCCTTTCTACAACCTCGCCGATGTGGTCCAACGAAGTGACGGCCGCGCTCTCGGCGATTTGGGACACTGAGAACGGCGTGGCGGCGACGCGCAGGTGCTGGGTGAGTTCCGGGCGGGACACGCTGTAACCCACCCGCAGCCCGGCCAGGCCGTGCGCCTTCGAGAACGTCCGCAAGACGACGACGTTCGGGTATTTCCGGTACATTTCGATGCCGTCGACGGCGTTTTCGGCACGTACAAATTCCTGGTATGCCTCATCGATGACCACCACGACACCGGAGGGCACGGCCTTGATGAAGCGCTCCGTTTCCTCCGTCGTCAGGATGGGTCCGGTGGGGTTGTTGGGGGTGCACAGCAGGATCATCTTGGTGCGCGCCGACACGGCAGCCGCCATGGCCTCGAGATCGTGGCGGCCGTCGCCGGTCAGCGGGATCCGGACGCTCTCCGCTCCGGCGAGGCCGACGGAGATGGGATAGGCCTCGAACGAGCGCCACGCGTAGATGACTTCGTCGGCCTTGCCGTCATCGTTCTGGCCGGTGAAGGTGGCCAGCAGCTGGTTCAAGGCTCCGAGACTTCCGGCCCCTGTGACGATGTCCTCGGCGGGAACGCCAAGGAAGTCGGCGAGCGCGGCGCGCAGCTTGCTGCTCAAGGGGTCCGGGTAGCGGTTGAAGTCGGTCTGGGCCGCGATCGCCTGCTGCACTGCAGGGATCGGCGGCAAGGGGTTCTCGTTGGAAGAAAGCTTGTAGCTCGCAAGCCCCTCGACGGGCACTGGCGGCTTGCCGGCGGCGTAGCGGGGAAGGAGGTCTACCACCGGGCGCGGCATGATTCCTCCGGCCGTGTTCTCTGATGAAGTCATGCGAACTAGCCTACTTCGCCCTTCCTGCGGTCTGCGTGACGATATGACAGCATGAGGCCATGCGCTCTTTCATCGTGCGGGTAATCATCAATGGGTTGGCTCTCTGGGTCGCGAGCTGGATCCTGCCCGGGCTTGACATCTCCACGGGTGCCACGACCGATGCCGTGGCTAACAGCGGAGTCACGCAGGGCACCGACGCCATCGGGATCGTCCTGGCGTATCTCTTCATCGGGCTGATCTTCGGCGTCGTCAACGCGTTCGTGCGCCCTCTGGTCAGCTTGCTGTCTCTGCCGATCACCATCCTCACCCTGGGGCTGTTCACGATCGTCATCAATGCGGCGATGCTTTACCTGACGTCGTGGCTCAGCAGCTACACGCCCGTCCACTTCACCATCGACTCTTTCTTCTGGACCGCGGTCTTCGCGGCCATCATCATCTCCGTGATTTCCCTCGTGGCCAGCTGGCTGCCGGGCGCGCGGAGGCGCTAGGCCGTCAGCGCTAGCCCGCCGGGCCCTGCGGCCGTTGGGTTCCGGCCTGGTCGCGGCGCGGTCCCGGCGCCATGACCACGCCGCGCTGTGCCGGCATCGCGTCGCGCCGCAGGGAGAACCGGGTGACGGTTGCTGCTCCTCCCGCGCCGACGACTGCTGCCAGGGCCGCCGTGGACGCCTGCAGTGACGGATCCTTGCTTGCGGCAACGGCTACGGCCCCGTCGGCGTAGTTTTCCAGGCGGTGTCCCGGGCCGAGGCCAAAATCCTTCCATTCGGGCATCTCCAGCTGGTTGGTGAGCGTCACGGTCACCCGGTCCTTGGTGTCCGGGTTGGGCAGCCCGTCCGCACCTGGCACCCAGTCCTGCTGGTGCTCGAGATGCAGGCTGCTGATCCCCGGGGCAGGTTCGATGCCGCCCACCGGTGAACCCGCGGTCAGCACGAACTTGAGGTCGTATTCAGCGAGGAACGCCCGGTCCTGGCTGAGGTTCATGGCGTGGATGCCGCCTTGGCTGTAACCCACGGCGGCGATCTGCCCGCCTGCCCGCGCCCCCGCCTCCCGCAGCGCCTCCCGGATGGCCGCGTCCGTCTCCCGCGAGCAATAGCCCAGGCCCTCCGCGATGCCCGCGACATCAAAGGGGTTTGTGCCTGCGGGCGGTCCGTCCAGCTGCGTTCCGGGGATGATCACGACCCACGCCCGGTCCGCACCCTCGCCGATCCGGAGGACCTCGATGTCTCCGCTGGTACGGTCCACCTCCTGCGCCCGCAGCAGGAGTCCGGCCGGAGAGAGGTCGACGTCCTCAACGCGGGTTTCGCTGCCGGCGATCCGGACCGGGCGCGGTTTGAGGAACTCCAGACCCGGAGCGGCGGACAAATCCCGGACCATGCGGCGGACGTCCGCGGGTCCGCGGAGTGCTCCGATCGTCCCCGCCAGCGGCGCCGGCAGGCCCAGGAGCATGGCCAGCCGCGCGGGCACCGTGGCGATCCCGTCCTCCACAGAGTCGCGCACGTTGGCCGGGGGCAACCCGAACAGCGGCGAAAGGCCCAGCACCCCCGCCCCGAGCCAGGGTCCGGCACCGCCGATTCCCATCCGCAAGAGCAGGGCGTTCCGGGCTTCCGTGAACTCGTATTCCCGGTGGCTCGCCCTGACCTCCCTGGTGAGGCGCTCCAGGTCTGCCCGAACACGGCCGATCGACTGGCCGCCCTCCCCCACGGCGATGATCGCGCTGCTGCCGCTCGCGTAGGCGTCTGGCTGGAAGGGGAAGAGTGCATGCCGTACCGCGTCTGCTTCCGCTTCGACGGACCCCAACTGCCTCACGACCTCGTCGAGGGCCGCGGCGCCGGCCAGCAGCTCCTCAAACTGGAAGGTCAGGCCGCCCACACCGCCTCGGATCCGGAGCGTGCCGTCGGCAGGAGGCTCGGAGGGGCGGGGCGCCCCGCCTGAGCCCGCAGGGGTTGCCTCCGACATCAGTAGCCCGGACGGCCGGGGGCCAGCGCCACGTTCTGGGCGTGCCGCCGCACCGCGGCGACGGCGTCCTGCAGCGCGTCCCGGCTCCTGCGCAGCGAAGCGGCCTGCAGGGACAGCGCGGTGCGGTAGGCGCGCCCGGCCGGCGACTGCCAGGCCTGCAGCTCCAGCCGGGCCAGTCGGCCGAGCGCAGCGTCCGCCTGTTCGGCGCACGACGCGACCCGCCCAGCCAGCTGCTGGACCTCGTAGCTCCGCGAGGCGCAGGCCGCGGCGTCTGCCGGTAACACCGTGCCGGGGGACGCAACGCTAGTAAAAGCGGTGCCGGTAAAGGCCGTGCCGGCAAACCGAGTGCTGGTGTGTGAAGTGCTGGTCATCCCGGTGGTCATGACACCCACGCTAGGGACTCCGCAAATCGTGCTGAAGCACCCCGCCCGGCTATGTGGAAACCCTGCACCGTGGACGCCCGGCGGCGTGGACCGCCGTCGAAAGTCATGAGGACGGGCGGGCTTAGGGCCCGGCAGGACTTCGTGGAAGAATCGGAGCATGCCTGAAACTGCCGCCACAGCCGCCACCCGCACGCCTTCCGGACGCCTGGCCCTCGCCGCGTCACCGCACCAGATCGCGCTCGGCCCGCTGGACGGCCGCTACCAGTCCGCCGTCGCGCCGCTGGTTGACTACCTGTCCGAGGCGGCCTTGAACCGCGACCGCGTGGCAGTGGAAGTTGAATGGCTGATCCACCTGACGGGCAATGAAGTCCTTCCGGGGGCAGGACCGCTGACCGCAGACCAGCAGGAGGAACTGCGCGCCATCGTCACCGGATTCGACGCCGATTCCGTCGCCGAACTGGCCGACATCGAGGCCGTCACGGTGCACGATGTCAAGGCCGTGGAGTACTACATCGGCCGCCGGCTCCCGGGCATCGGGATCGAACACCTCACGGCCATGGTGCACTTCGGCTGCACCTCGGAAGACATCAACAATCTCTCGTACGCCCTCGGCGTCAAGGGCGCGGTGGAGGACGTATGGCTGCCGGCCGCGCGCAACCTCGTGGCGCAGATCAGCGGGATGGCCGAGGATAACCGCGCCGTGCCGATGCTCTCGCGCACGCACGGGCAGCCTGCCACCCCCACGACGCTGGGCAAGGAACTGGCCGTCATCGCCCACCGGCTCACCCGCCAGCTGGACCGGATCGCCCGGACCGAATACCTCGGCAAAATCAACGGCGCCACCGGCACCTATGCCGCGCACGTCGCCTCCGTGCCAGGTGCCGACTGGCAGCATGTCTCAAAGACGTTCGTTGAAGGCCTCGGCCTGACGTGGAACCCGCTGACCACGCAGATCGAAAGCCACGACTGGCAGGCAGAGCTTTACGCCGACGTCGCGCGTTTCAACCGCATCCTGCACAACGTCTGCACCGACATCTGGAGCTACATCTCCATCGGCTACTTCGTGCAGATCCCTGTCGCAGGCGCCACCGGCTCCTCGACGATGCCGCACAAGGTCAACCCGATCCGCTTCGAAAACGCCGAGGCGAACCTCGAAATCTCCTCCGGCCTGCTGGACGTGCTGGGCTCCACCCTCGTCACGTCCCGCTGGCAGCGGGACCTCACCGATTCCTCCTCCCAGCGGAACATCGGCGTCGCCTTCGGCCACTCGCTGCTGGCAATCTCCAATGTGGCAAAGGGCCTCGAGCGCCTCAACGTCGCGCAGGACGTCCTGGCCGCGGACCTGGACACCAACTGGGAAGTCCTCGGCGAGGCCATCCAGATGGTCATGCGTGCCGAGGCCATCGCCGGCGTCGAAGGCATGGAGAACCCGTACGAGCGGCTCAAGGACCTGACGCGCGGCCAGCGCGTCGACGCCGCCCGGATGCAGGAGTTTGTCCAGAGCCTGGGCCTGTCCGCCGACGCCGAGGCCCGGCTGCTGGCCCTCACCCCCGGCAAGTACACCGGAATCGCAGACGAGCTGGTGGACCACCTCAAATGAGGCTCCTGCTCATCCGCCACGGCCAGACGCCCGGAAATGTCCTCGGGCAGCTGGACACGGCCCATCCCGGACCCGGGCTGACCGAGCTCGGCGAGCGGCAGGCCGCCGCCCTGGCGCGGACCCTGGCGAATGAGCAGATAGGCCTGCTCTACGCATCCACGCTGGTGCGTACGCAGATCACGGCCAGGCCGCTGGCGGCCGTGCGGGGCCTGGGCATCGAGGTGCTGGAAGGGCTGCGGGAGATCGAGGCGGGGTCGCTGGAGAAACTCACCGACCGTGAATCCCACATGCGGTATCTGGGCACGGTGTTTGCCTGGTCAGCGGGGGAACTGGACCGCAGGATGCCTGCCGGGCCCAGCGGCCACGATTTCTTCGAACGCTTCGACGCCTCGATCGCCCAAATTGCCGCGGCGGCCGCAGGATCCGCAGACGCGGGCGCGGTGGCCGTGGTCAGCCATGGCGCGGCGATCAGGGTCTGGGCGGGTCTGCGGGCCGCCAACGTCGAACCCGGTTTTGCCGCACGGCATGTGCTCGCCAACACCGGCATCGTTGCCCTGGACGGCGATCCCGACGCCGGGTGGCGGCTGATCCACTGGGACGACAGCCCGGTGGATGGCCTGGTTCTGGCGGATCCGACGGCGGAGGACCCCACCGGCCGCCCGGTGTAGGACCGCAGTCCCGTTCCCACGCCAGCAGCAGTTCTTCGAATCCTTACGAGCAGGAAACACAGCGGAAACCGGCGCTGCCTAGCCTTGAGTCGCATAACCCTTCGGCGAATCGAGGCAGCGATGCAGACCAATCCCCGGCTCAACATCCGGCAGGTCACGTGGGCCAACCCGGTGGGGGCGGGCCTGCGGGCAGCCCAGCAGGCTGAACTCGATGCCCGATTCGGCACCAGCGGACACGAGCCAGGACCGCCGCCGTCGGAAGCCGACACTGCCGTTTTCCTCGTCGCCCACGACAAGGCGTCGGGCCAGCCCGTAGGCTGCGGGGGGCTCCGGATCCTGGCGGGGCACACCGCCGAGATCAAGCGGCTTTACGTGTTGCCGTACACGCGGGGTTCCGGCATCGCGAGCTCAATCCTCGCGGCGCTGGAGGCCCATGCCCATGCACTCGGCATCACCACGATCACCGCGGAGGCGGGCTCGGTCCAGACGGACGGCAGGCAATTCTACGAGAACTCCGGCTTCGGGCCCGTGCCGAATTTCGGGCCGTACAACGGCGTCGAGCACTCTTACTGCTACGCCAAGACGATCGATTCCCACAGCGCCGCGCACACCGCCATGGCCTGAGGACGTGCGCCGAGGCCCGATAAATGTACGCAAGCCGGTCCCGGTCACCCTTGGACCCGTCGCCTCGGGAGCCGTCACACTGGGGGCGGGGCACCGCCGTCGGCTAACCTCGCACTATGGAACAGGCCGACATCACTTTTCGCACCCGCAAATGGGTGCGGCCCGAAGATCTCAACGCCAACGGCACGCTGTTTGGTGGAAGCCTGCTGAAATGGATCGACGAGGAAGCGGCAATTTACGCCATCCTGCAGCTGGGCAACGGCCGGGCCGTCACCAAATACATTTCCGAAATCAACTTTGTCAGTTCCGCTGTCCAGGGGGATCTGGTCGAGATGGGCCTCACCGCGACCCGCTTCGGCCGGACGTCACTGACCATGCGCGCCGAGGTCCGGAACATGATCACCCGACAGAGCATCCTCACAATTGAGGAAATCGTCTTCGTGAACCTGAGTCATGCCGGGAAACCCGAACCGCACGGCTATACCGAGATCACGTATGACCGGGACCGGATTCCGACCCACCACCTGACGGGCACCCTGGATCAGGATTAGACCCAGAAATCGTCTGCCTTCGCCGTGTCCTCGAAATACTCGCGCCCTTCCGTGATCTTTCCGTCGCGGACCACAAATGTGATGATGGTGGCCATGTCGAGGGTTTTGCCGTTGTTTGTTCCTTGGGTTTGCTGGATCGCGACCGTGTAGTTGTCCCCGCCAACGATGTCCTTGACGTTGGCCTGGAAGTCACCCTTGGTGCGCGCCCCCAATTCGCCGAAGTACGCCAGAACGGCGTCGCGACCCTGTTTTTTCCCCGACAGCACGCCGCTTCCGGCGACGTGCCAAACCGCGTCCTCCGCGAACATCTCGCTGAGGCTCGCCATATCCCCGGCGTTGAAGGCCTCGTACCCCCGCCGGACCAGTTCAACATTCTCTGCGGTTCCCATGATCGGACACCTCTCCATCGTCCTCGTCGGGTCATGCTGGGACGGCTTAAGGGTAGTCCTGGCGCGGAAGCCTGTCGATAAGAAAATGATGCCGTGATCCAGCCCGCTGACCCCGGAGTCGGGCCCGCGGCGGGGGGCCTGGCAGGTGCCCTCAGGCGCCCTTAGTGGGCCCCGGGCCAGCCGGTGTAGGCCTCCGCGAGGTACGCCCGGCCGTGGCGGGATGACACCACCGAATTGAGCTCGCCGAGCTGGCGGGCGCGGGCGAAGTCGTCGGCGCCGGCCGGGGTGTGAAGCATGGAGGTCATCCAGTAGGAGAAGTGCTGGGCCTTCCAGACCCTGTCCAGGGCCCGGTTGCTGTAGGCGTCCAGCAGCACGGTCGAGCCGGTTGCGTAGAAGCTGTCGAGCCCCTCGAAGAGCACCCTGACATCGTTCAGTGCCAGGTTCAGGCCCTTGGCCCCGGTGGGCGGGACAGTGTGGGCGGCGTCGCCGGCCAGGAAAAGGTTCCCGTGGCGCATCGGCGCGTGGACGAAGCTGCGGAACTTCAGGACGGTCTTATCGATGACCGGTCCCTCCTTGAGCTCGAACCCGTTGCCGTTGACGCGGCTGCGGAAGGCCTCCCAGATGCGTTCCTCGCTCCAGTCGTGGACGTCCTCGTTGGGATCGCACTGGAAGTACATCCGCTGGACCTTTTCGGTGCGCTGGCTGATGAGGGCAAAGCCGTTCTCGGAGTTGGCGTAGATCAGCTCCCCCGAACTGCGCGGCGCCTCCGCCAGGATGCCGAACCACGCGAAAGGGTACTCGTGGAAGTACCACTTCCGGTCCGCTTCGGGAATCTGGAAGCGGCAGTGGCTGCGCGAGCCATCCGCGCCTGTGATGAACTCGGCCTGAAGTTCGTACTCCACTCCGTCGGAGTCGGTGAACCAGACTTTCGGCTTGCCTGCGATGTCGTGGATGGTGGTGTCGGTAACGCTGTACCTGACGTCGCCGCCGTCGGCCCGGCGCCGTGCGGCGAGGTCGGTGAAGACGTCGGTCTGGGGGTAGAGCCACACTGATTCCCCGACGAGGTCCTGGAAGTCGATCCGGTGGCTTTCCCCGTTGAAGCGAAGCTCGATCCCGTCGTGGCGGTCGCCCTTCCGCAGCACCCGGTCGGACACTCCACTGTCCACGAGCATCTTGACCGAGCCGTGTTCGAGGATGCCGGCGCGGACGGTTTCCGAGATCTCCTGGTGGCTGCGGATTTCGATGACGGTGGATTCGATCCCGGCCTTGGCCAGCAGGTGGGACAACATGAGCCCCGCCGGTCCGGCACCCAGGATCGCGACCTGGGTGGTGATGACTTTACGGTTTGCCATGTGTTCCTCGCTTCGTTGCGGGGCCCCGGCGGCGTGCCCCGGGCCGGATGGATCCCTCGGCTACCAGTCTGCTCCGGGATGCGTGATCCGCGTTACAATGCTTCCATTGAACGGAAGTGTGCGCTGCCTGGCGACTCCCCCAGCCGCCGCCCGATGCCGCGGGCGGCGGTCTGCAGGGCGGGGACGAGCGCCTGCAGGCTCACCTCATGCAGGGGAACCACGACGCCGAGGGCGGCCACTGCGTGTTTCTTGCGGTCCAGCACCGGGACTGCAATGCCCCATGTGTCAGGGTCCACCACCCCGGCCAGCTGCGCATAGCCCTGGCGCGCGGCTTCTGCCAGCAGGACCCGTAGGTCCCCGGCCGTGGGCCGGCCGGCGGTGCCGGTGATACTCCGGAGGTAGTCAGCCTGGGCGGCCCCGGGCTGGTTAGCCATGAGCACCAGCCCGGCAGAGGACAGGTGCACGGGCATCCGGCCCGCCACTTGTGCGCGGTTGGCGACCGACCCGCGCCGGGACAGCCGCTCAACGAACAACGCCTCCCAGCCGTCCAGCACGGCGAGGTTTACGTTCTGGTTGAGCACCTGCTGGATGTCCTCCATGAACGGCAGGGCCGCCTGGCGGAGCTCCAGTGTGGGGGAATTCCGGTTGACAATTTCCCACAGGCGCAGGCCCAGCCGCACCGAGCCGCCGGGACCGAGATCCAGCAGGCCATGCCCGGCCAGCTGCCGGACCAGCCGATGGGCCGTGGTCAGGGGCAGGCCCGACCGGGCGGCCAGTTCGGAAAGCTGCAGGACGGTGACGCCCTCCGGAAACGCGGCGATTACGCGCACCACGCGGTCCACCACGGAATCACCGGAACCCGAGTTCGCCACGCTTCCCCTCATCCATCCGCGCTTCCATTCAATGGTTTCAGTGTCCCATACAACGCTGCCGAGCGACACAACTCCCAGCCTCGGGAAGCTCCGGCCGGAAGCCGAACCTGCGGCCGGGCGGCAGGCTCAGGCGGCGGCGCGCCGAAGGTCCCGGCGTTGCTGGAGGCGGCGCCAGGCGCTGGGGGCCAGCACGACGGCGATGCCGACGGCGGCGCCGATGACGGTCTCCAGAATCCGGTCGCGGAGCAGGACTCCCGGCGATACGGGCGCCACCAGCAGGGTGGAGATCAGGGCCAGCGGCGTGACAAACACCTGGGCCAGGGCATACTGGCGGGCAATGAACATTTCCGCACCGAACTGGCAGGCGGCGATCACCAGCACTGTCTGCCACGGCGCAGGCTGGAACCACAGGATGCCTGCCAGCAGCATCAGTCCCACGGCCGTGCCGATGATTCGCTGCACGCCCCGGCTGATGCGGTGGCGTGTGGTGTGTCCCACGAGCGGGACGACGGCAGCAACCATGGCCCAGTAGTTGTGGCCGAAGCCGAGCCATTCGCCGGCCATGGTCGCCAGCGTTCCGGCCAGCCCGGCCGCCACCAGGTATCCGCCGGCTTCGAGCCGGGCCGCCCGTTTCTCGGCCGGAGCCAGCCTCGCGCGTGCCGGCCGCCCCCATGGCGTCCGGCGGCTCGGGGCCACGCGTGAGGACATCCCGACCAGCAGGCAGAAAGCGACTGTCAGCACCGCGACGAGCATGCCCTGCCACAGCGGCGGCTGGCCGCGGATCGACGCGATGGCCGCGAAGGCGAAGATATGGAAGAGGGAGCCTGCCGGGCGCAGGCGCCACCATGCGACGACCAGAAAGCAGCCTCCCGCGACGGCCGTGGTGGCCGCGACCTGGACCCACGTGGTGCTGGCCGGGGAGAGCGCAAACGCCTGGCCGGCGCGCGCCGTCAGGGCAGCCAGAAGTATCACCAGCAGCATCAACCCGCCGGCCCGCAACTGGATCACGAACCGTTTACCGTGCGGCTCATTCCGGCCGTAGATCCCGGTGAACGCGCCGAACGAAGCGAAGATGGCCAGATCCAGGCGGTGCAGGAGCACGAGTGTGATCAGCGGAACGAAGACGCCTATGGCGCAACGGAGCGCGACGCGATGGTCCTTGTTGGCTGGTGCCATGGTGAACATCTTGGCGAGCATCTTCACGGAGCGGGGCGCCTTTCGTTGCGGTCGGAGTATTACGACGGCGGCACTGGCATCCGCCCCTGATTTTACGCCGGAACGGGGCCGTCTCGGCATCGTGCACCGTTGATCGGAACCCGCCGGACGCACACGGGGTGGTAGCGTCTAGCGGTTGCCTGAAGCAGCAAAGACTGCAGCGGCTAACAGTGAAGACATTAAGGAACGGCACACCGGAGGTCCCCCATGCTCAAAGGATTCAAAGATTTCATCCTGCGCGGCAACGTGATCGAACTGTCCATCGCCGTCGTCGTAGGCACGGCCTTCACGGCCTTGGTAAGCGCGTTCACGGCTAACATCGTCAACCCGATCATTGCAGCCGCGGGCGGCGTTGCGACGGACGGGCTGGGCTTCCACATCTGGCCTGGCAACCCGAAGACCTTCGTCAACATCGGCGCAGTGGTCACGGCCTTTGTGACCTTCCTGATCACAGCGGCGGTGGTGTACTTCATCTTCGTGGCGCCAATGAACCGGATCAACAGGCTCGTCAAGAACCGCCTGGGCACGGCCGAGCCCGAAGAGAAGCCGATACCGGCCGACACGGCCCTGCTTGCCGAAATCCGGGACCTGCTGGCCCGGCTGGCCGGCCCGGACAATGACGGTGGCGCGGTTGCCCGGACGTCCGGCGAACTCTCCGGAGAGCGGCGCCGGTAGGCGCACGTCGGGACCCCGGCGGCCGGTCCGCAACTGTCACCAGGCGGCAACCCGCCCGAAACAGCCGGCCGCCATCATGGGAGCATGAAACCCAAAGCCAATGGCAAAGCACAGGGTCCGGCCGCCTCCGAGTTGAGCTGCGAAGTATGCGGGCAGATGCCCGAACCCACCAAGGCGCGGCTGACCCTGGCCAATGTCGCTGTGATGCTCCCGATCGAACTGCTGGTGCATGCCGCGGTGGTGGAAACGCACCTGCCGTATGTGGCCAAGGTTCTGGTCCTCACCATGACTGCGACGATCCTCGTGATCTGGGTTGCGGAACCCTCAGCGGCGCGGATGCTGCGGCGCTGGCTCCATGCCCCGGCCCTGCGCCACCGCAGGAAGCTCGTGGCGGCACCTGCCCTCTGGCGGGCCCGCACCGTGTTGCAGGACAAGCCGGGATCACTGCAGAAGGTCACGCAGGCCCTGGCAGCGCTGGAGACGAACATCCTGAGCATCCACGTCCACCCGGTCGCCGGCGGGGTCCTCGACGAGTTTGTGCTCTCCGCGCCGGGGGAGCTGACGGAAGGCGAACTGCTCCGGGCCCTGAAGGCCGGTGGCGGGGCCGAGCCGCACGCCTGGCCCACCACGGCCTTGGCCATGGCCGACGGACAGACCGGGGCGCTGAGCCTCGCCGCCCGGATAGCCGGCAACCCGGATGAACTGCCGCTGGCGGTCGCGGAACTGCTCCGGGCGCGGATCTGGACGGCACCGGCCTCCGGCGCCCCCGAAGCGAAGACTCCCCCGGCCAGGGACGCCACCTTCCTGCGGCTCCCGACCGCCTGGCACGGCCCCCTCACGTTTGTCAGGCCCGGCGAACCGTTTACGCCGGCCGAGTCAGCACGCGCGCACCGGCTTGCGGAGCTCGCCGAGATACTGGCCCACCGCCCGGCCGTCTCGACGGGCCCCTGATGGCAGGACGGAGGCGTCAGGCCGCCGTCATCCGGACGGCGAGAGCTCCGTGGTCTACGGAGACTTTGAGGTGCTTCGCCTTGCCGAGGTGGTCGCCGTCGAGCTGGAATTCCTGTTCGTGGTCCAGTTCGATTTCCGCGGATTTGCCCGTGAAGTACTCCACGGACTGGTTCTTCCTGCCCTTGCGGCCAAACACCCCGGCCAGGACGTTCAGCCAGCCGAGCCGTCCGATCGGAGCCAGGATCACGACGTCGAGGATGCCGTCATCGACCTTGGCGTCGGGGAAGATTTCCACACCGCCCATGATCTTGCCGCAGTTTCCGACCATCACGCTGCGGAGCCGGCGGCGCACGGGGTGCTTCCCGTCGACGCTGATCTTCGCCTTGACCGGTTTGCCGGGCAGGTGCCGGATGCCCGCCTCCACATACGCAAGCCAGCCCACACGGTCCTTGAGCCCGTCAACGGTATTTGCCATGATCGCGGCGTCATAGCCGAGCCCGGCCATGACCAGGAATAGCTGCTGCTCCTCGGCGTGGTCAAGGCTCGCCCGGACGACGTCCACCTTGACGTCGCTGCCGTTCAGGATGTCGTAGCTGGCGGCTACCGGGTCGGTGATGTCGACGCCGATGTTGCGGGCCAGGAGGTTCCCGGTGCCCAGCGGAACCAGGCCCATGGGCGTTCCGGTGCCGGCGAGGACCTCGGCCACGCAGCGGACAGTACCGTCGCCGCCGGCGGCGATGACGACGTCGACTCCGGCCTCAAGGGCCTGGCGCGCCTGGCCCAGTCCGGTGTCCTCTGCCGTGGTTTCGAGCCAGAGCGGTTCGGCCCAGCCTTCTGTCTCGCAGAGCCGGTGGAAGGCGGCCTTGAAGTCCTCGCCCGAGGATTTCATGGGGTTAATGACGACGGCGGCGCGCTTGGCCTGTGTGCTCTCAGGCGCGGGGTTGTTCTCTGTCATGGCGTCCTTCGGAGGCAAGGGGGCGGGAGGTGTCCCGAAGTGAAATCTTATCCGCAGTCCTGCGTAACTTCCGCAGCGCCGGGCCGGATCGTGGACGTTCCATCCGCGGGGTCACTAGACTGGGCATGCTTATGTACTGGAGCATGCCGGCCGCTGTTCGCGCCCGGCGGCCTGTCCGGATCATCCTGCCGGGCCCGCTTCAGACGTCGAAAGCGGGGGGCACGTGACTGAACAAGAGAAGTACTCGGCCGAGGCTGAGGCATCCAGCATGGATCCCCATGACTGGGGCAGGGCAATGGCACTGGCGGTCACTCGGCTTGCTGAACAGTTGGCGCCCGAGGACAGCGAGGACATTCACGCCTCCCTCGTCGGCAGGGATCTGCACTTGAAGATCAGTGACGATCCCGACGGGGTCACCATCAGGGTTTCAACGGGGCCGATCTCCGGGTCCTGAGCCTGGGCTCCGTAGTTAACGGCCCGAGGACAGGTCGTCGGAGATGATTTGCGCGGTGGCCACGGTGGCCCGGCGCACCGAGTCCAGGTAGGCCTCCGGGTCCGTTTGTGCTGCCACGGACTGGGCCTGCAGCGAGACGTTGATGGCCGCTACGACTTGGGACCCGTCACAGACCGGCGCCGCGATGGACATCAGCCCGAGTTCAAGTTCCTGGTCCAGCAGGCACCAGCCCTGTGTGCGGACGGTGTCCAGCTCGGCCATGAGCTCCGCCGGCGTGCCGATGGCCCGCGGGGTGAGCGGACGAATCTCGACGGCAGCCAGGTATTCCTGTAGTTTCGCGGCCGGGAGGGCGGCGAGCAGCACCCGTCCCATCGAGGTGGCGTACGCCGGGAAACGCGTTCCCACCGTGATGCCGACGGTCATGATCCGTCGGGTCGAAACGCGGGCGACATACGCGATGTCGGTGCCCTCCAGCACGGCCGCCGACGTCGATTCCCCCAGCTCGTGTGAGAGTTCCTCAAGGTGCGGCTGGGCGAGCTGGGGCAACGACAACCCGGACAGGTAGGCATAGCCGAGCTGCAGCACCCTGGCGGTCAGCGCGAAGATCTTGCCGTCCGTGCGGACGTAGCCGAGTTCCACGAGGGTGTGCAGGAAGCGCCGGGCGGTGGCCCGGGTCAAATCCGTCCGGGCAGCCACTTCTGTCAGCGTCATCTTCGGATGCTCCGTGTCGAAGGCACGGATCACGGCCAGCCCGCGAGCCAGCGACTGGACGTACTGGTCACTGGCAGGGGGTGTGCTGTTCGACGTGGCGGCCTTTGCTGCGTCAATCATTTCTCGCCTCTCGGTTCCGCATCACTGTATACGCGCGGGAGGGGGTGTCAGCTTCCGGCGGCGGAGGCGGCCCTGAGCGGCACCGGCACCATGTCCTGGAGTTCCTCAAGGGTGCAGCCGAAGGTTTCCCGGACCTCGACGCCGTCGGGGCCTGTCAGGAAGACGGCCTTGTCGGTGTAGACGCGGGTGACGCAGCCGATCCCGGTGAGCGGGTAGGTGCAGGCCTCCACGAGTTTGGACACGCCTTCGCGGGTCAGGAGCGTCATCATCACGAAGACGTCCTTGGCCCCGGTGGCGAGGTCCATCGCTCCGCCGACAGCGGGAATCGCGTCCGGGGCGCCGGTGTGCCAGTTGGCGAGGTCGCCGGTGGCGGAGACCTGGAACGCGCCGAGGACGCAGATGTCCAGGTGCCCGCCGCGCATGATTGCGAACGAATCGGCGTGGTGGAAGTAGGATGCGCCGGGCAGCTCGGTGACCGGGATCTTCCCGGCGTTGATGAGGTCTCCGTCGATCTGGTCCCCGGCGGCTTCGGGGCCCATGCCCAGCATGCCGTTCTCGGTGTGGAGCGTGATGTTCTGCTCCGGCTCGAGGTAGTTGGAGACGAGGGTCGGCTGGCCGATGCCGAGGTTCACGAAGGAGCCGGGCTTGATGTCGCGGGCCACGAGGCGGGCCAGGTCGTCGCGGCCCAGCGGCTTGTCGGCGCTCTGGATACTGGTCCGGACAGCCGCATGGTCATTTGTCGGGATGCTCATCTCAGGCCACCTTCACAATGCTGTCGACGTAGATTCCGGGAGTCACGATGATCTCCGGGTCGAGGCTGCCGGTGGGGACGATCCCCGACACCTGGGCCACGGTGTGCTTGGCCGCGGCGGCCATGATCGGCCCGAAATTCCGGGCGGTCTTGCGATAGACGAGGTTGCCCTTGCCGTCGGCCTTGAGCGCCTTGATGAGGGCGACGTCGGCGTGGATGGGGGTCTCGAAGACCTGGCCGCGGCCGTCGAGGATCCGGGTTTCCTTGCCTTCGGCAAGCATGGTGCCGTACCCCGTGGGGGTGAAGAAGCCGCCGATCCCGGCGCCCGCGGCACGGATCCGCTCGGCCAGGTTGCCCTGCGGGACGAGCTCGAGCTCGATCTCACCGGCGCGGAACTTCGCGTCGAAGTGCCAGGAATCGGCCTGCCGCGGGAAGGAGCAGATCATCTTCTTCACCCGGCCCTCCTTGATCAACAGGGCGAGCCCCTGGTCGCCCTGGCCGGCGTTGTTGTTGACCACGGTCAGGTCGGCGGCGCCGCACTCCAGCAGGGCGTCGATGAGTTCGAACGGCTGGCCGGCGTTGCCGAAGCCGCCGATCATGACGGTGGAGCCGTCCTTGATGCCGGCGACGGCCTCGCCGACCGTGTCAATGAAATTCAGCATGGCCTAGCCCTTTACTGGTTGTGCCGGCAGGTTATGCCCACGGGCGGTGGTGACGTTCTCGAGGACGACGGCCAGGCCCTGGCCGACGCCGATGCAGATCGCGGCGACGCCCCAGCGTTCACCGGAGGCCTGGAGACTGCGGGCCAGGGTGCCCAGGATCCGGCCGCCGGAGGCGCCGAGCGGGTGGCCCATCGCGATCGCGCCGCCGTGCCGGTTCACGATCGAAGGGTCGATGCCCCAGGCGCTGATGCATGCTAGGGACTGCGCGGCGAACGCCTCGTTCAGTTCGACGGCGCCGACCTGGTCCCAGCCGATGCCGGCCTTCGCGAGGGCCTTGTTCGCGGCCTCCACCGGGGCGTAGCCGAAGAACTGGGGATCGTTGGCGTGGACGCCGCGCCCGGCGATCCTGGCCAGCGGGTCCAGGCCCAGGATCCCGGCGGCGGCCTCGGATCCGAGCCACGCCGCGGAGGCGCCGTCCGAGAGCGGGGAGGCATTCCCGGCCGTGACCGTCCCGCCTTCGGCGCGGAACACGGTCTTGAGCCCGGCAAGCTTCTCCGCCGAGGACCCGGGACGGATGCCCTCGTCCCGGACCAGGTCCGTGCCCGGGACCGGTGCGACGAGGGTGTCGTAGAAACCATCGTCCCAGGCCGCGGCGGCCAGGTTGTGGGAGTTGGCGGAGAACTCGTCCTGCGCCTGGCGGGTGATCCCGTACTTTTCGGCCAGGCGTTCGGTGGCCTCGCCCAGGGAGATGGTCCACTCCGGGCGCATGGCCTTGTTCACCAGGCGCCAGCCCAGCGTCGTGGAGACCAGGGAAAGGTCCCCGGCCGGGTAGGGCTTCTCGGTCTTGGGCAGCACCCACGGCGCCCGGGACATGGACTCGGCGCCGCCGACCAGCATCAGCTCCGCGTCCCCGGTGCTGATCTGGCGGGAGGCGATGATCGCCGCGTCCAGCGAGGACCCGCAGAGCCGGTTGACCGTGGTCCCCGGGATCGAGACCGGCAGCCCGGCCAGCAGGGTGCCCATCCGGGCGATGTTGCGGTTCTCCTCACCGGCGCCGTTCGCGTTGCCGAACACCACCTCATCGATCCGCTCAACATCGAGCCCCGGCGCGCGCTTGACGGCCTCCCCAATCACATGCGCGGCGAGGTCATCCGGCCGGACCGCGGCCAGACCGGAACCGAACTTCCCGAACGGAGTCCGCACGGCGTCGTAAATAAAAGCCTGGTTCATAACTGTTCCTCAAATTTCCGTCTGGGAATCCCACCTAGCTAGCAGTTAAGGCCGTTCTGGACGTCCAAAACGGCCCCTGCTGCCAGCTAGTTGGGAGGTGTGGCTGCGTCAAACGCCGTGTTGTCCATTTCGGTGTTGTCCATGGAATGGAAGACCTGCTGGGCGGTCTTGAAAGCGGTGTTGGCCGAGGGGACCCCGCAGTAGATCGCGGTCTGCAGCAGGATTTCCTTAATTTCATCCCTGCTCAGGCCGTTGGTGGTGGCAGCGCGGATGTGCATGGCGAGTTCTTCCCAGTGCCCGTGGGCCACCATCGCGGTGATGGTGACAGCGGAGCGCATCTGCCGGCTCAGGCCCGGGCGGGTCCAGATCCCGCCCCAGGCGATCCGGGTGATCATGTCCTGGAAGTCCTCCGTGAAGGAGTCCTTCTTAGCGTTGGCGCGGTCCACGTGCGCTGCGCCCAGGACCTCGCGGCGGACGATCATGCCGCCGTCGTAGATCTCCTGGCTCGTCGCGCCGGGCTGGACCACGCCGTGGCGCTGCGGCCCGTTGAGCTCGGGGCTGCTGAGCTGGGGTCCGGTCATTCGCCCTCTCCTTGGGTCTCGGTCCAGCTGATGAGGCTCTTCAGCAGCTCGGCGACGTGGCCCGGCGCCTCGAAGGGGGCCAGGTGTGCCACGCCCTCCAGGCTGACGGCCGTGGCGGTCCCACCGCCGGAGGTGATGCCCGCTGCCACCTCCTCGGCCATCGACGGCGGGGCAACGGCGTCCAGGACGCCGGCAACGACCTGGGTGGGGACGCGGATGGTGCCGAGCTGGTCCCGCACGTCGAAGCCGGCCAAGGCCTCGCAGCAGAAGGCGTAGCTGAAGCGGTCGGCGTCCCGCAGGGTGTGCAGGAGCCGGCCGCTGAGCTCCGGCTGGCGGTCCATGAACCCCGGGGCGAACCAGCGCTCCGCGGAGCCCTGGATCATCACCGGCGTGCCCTGCGTGCGCACGGTTTCGGCTCGCTCCAGCCAGCCCTCGGGCGTGCCGATCTTCGCGCCGGCGCACTGCACGGAGAGGCTCTTGAGCCGGTCGCCGTGCTTAATGCCGAGCTGCAGGCCGGTGGCCCCACCGAGGGACACCCCGGCGTAATGGAAGCGCGCACCGGGGGCGATCGAATCGACCAGGCCGATCACGGCGTCGGCCAACTCGGCGACGGTGAATGTCTCGTGTGCCGCGGGCGAGACGCCGTGCCCGGGCAGGTCCCAGGCGACGACGTCGACGTCGACGCCCAGGATGGCGCTGGCCTGGCTCCAGAGCAGCGAGGACGTCCCGAGCGAGGGGCCCACGACGAGGAGGGGCTTGTCGCCGAGCAGGCGCTGGGGCGAGAGCAGGACTGCTTTGACGGCGGGTCTAGCCACGGGAGGCTCCGTTCTGGAGTGGGTGGGCGGCGGCACGGTCATATTCAGGTGAGGCCGGGCCGGCGGCGTAGTCCGGATACGCCGCGAGGATCCGGCGGGAGATCTCGGCGGCCTGACCGAGGTATTTGGCCGGGTCCAGAAGCTCCTCAAGCCGGGCATCGGAGAGCAGCTCCGCGGGCACGGCCGCCCGGAGCAGACGGCGGTAGGTGGCCGCCTGTTCGGCCGCCGGGGCCTGGAGCGTCTGGTCCACGACGGCCTGCAGTCGCTGCTTGCCGCTCTTGCCTGAACCGTCCGGGCTGTTCATGCCGTCGAGCAGAGGCGCCACGGCGGCGGTGACAGCCTCGGACAGCAGCAGCGGACCGGAGAGGCCCAGGTTGCGGCGCATGGCATCAGGGAAAACCTGCAGCCCCTCGGCGAGTTCGCGCAGCTGCCCGGCGGCGCCAAGGGCGAGACGGAGCAGCTGGCGCAGGGCCGGCCATTCGCTGTGCCAGGCGCCGTCGGGGCGCTCGTCATTGAAATTGGCGGCCGCCAGGTGCAGCTGTGCAGCAAGGTTTGGTGCCTGCAGGGCGGCACTGCGGACCAGCACGGACAGTACGGGATTCTGTTTTTGCGGCATGGCGGAGGAAACACCGCGGCCGGCTGCGCGCGGTTCTGCCAGTTCGGCCACCTCCGCCCGGCTGAGGAACAGCACGTCGGAGGCGATCTTGCCGGCAGCATCGGTCACGGTGGCGAGGGCATCGCCCAGGGCCGTCACGGGAAGCCGGTTGGTGTGCCACGGCGCCGGCACCGGGGCGAGGCCCAGTTCGACGGCCAGCCGGTCCGACAGGTCGAAGGGGGTGAGCGGCGAGCCTGCGGTCAGCCCGGTTCCGGCAGCGAGGGTTCCCGCCGCACCGCCGGTTTGCACCGGCAGTTCAAGGGACTCGAGCCGGCGCCCGGCCGCCGCGAGTCCGTGGAACCATTGCGCTGCCTTGAGGCCGAAGCTGAACGGCAGTGAGTGCTGGGTCAGGCTGCGGCCAACGCACAGGGTGTCCTTGTGCCGGTTGGCAAGGGCGGCGAGCGCCGCCGTCGCGGCCGAGAGCTCGGTGAGCAGTCCGCGGATGGCGCCCTGGGCCAGCAGCATGAGGGCCGAGTCGAGCACGTCCTGGCTTGTCAGCGATGTGTGCACGGCTTTCCCTGCGCCGATGCCGCCGGTATCGAGCGCCTTAACCTGCCGCCGGAGGTCAGCGAGGAGCGGAATGACCGGGTTGGCCCCGCCCTGGGCGCGCACGGCGATGTCCGCGACGTCGTAGCGGTCCACCCCGGCTGCCTCCGCCACGAGGGCTGCGGAACCGGCCGGTGCGAGGGCAGCATCCTGCAAAACCGTGGCCCAGGCGGCCTCGACCCGGAGGATGGCAGCCAGCACAGCGCGGTCCCCGGTCAGCGCCGCCACGAGGGGCGACGCCGACACGGGGCTCAGCAGACCGAAATCGCCCTGCAGGGCCGCGGCGCCGGATTCGAAGGAGGTCACTTCGAGGCATCCTCGAAGTCAAGGAAGACGGTCTCGTCCCCGCCCTGGAGCCTGATGTCCCAGGTGAGGCCGCCGTCGGGATCCCGGCGTGCGATCAGTGTCTTGCGGCGTGCCGGTTCCAAGGAGCTGAGCAGCGTGTCCTTGGCCAGGGCCTCTTCGTCTTCCGGCAGGTAGACCCTCGTGAAGAGCCGGTTCATGAGGCCGCGCGCAAACACGGCCACGGAGATGAACGGCGCGGCCCCGGGTTCAGTGGGGCCCGGGTTCACGGTGGTGAACGTGAAGACGCCCGTGTTGCCCACCGCGCTGCGGCCGAACCCGGTGAAGGTATAGCCGTCCCGGACCAGGGAGCCCGTGTGGTGGGGGACCAAGCCGTGCGCGTCGGCCTGCCAGATTTCCAGGATCGCGTCCGGGATGGGGTGGCCCGCGCCGTCGTACACGGTGCCCTGGAGCCGGAGGGAGCCCGGGGATCCGGGGGCCAGGAGCTCACGGTCCTTCGCGTAGGGCAGCGCGTAACCGTAGAAGGGCCCTACGGTCTGGCCAGGGGTGGGGGTGAGTTTACTCATGGTCATCGCCGTCTGCTCCCAAAGCCTCGTTTTCGGTCCAGGTCCGCTTGGACCCGGTCAGGACAATGTCCCAGTTGTACGCCAGGGCCCATTCGGGCTTGGTCTGTTCGTGGTTGTAGGTGGCCACGAGCCGGTCCCGCGCGTCCCGGTCCACGATCGACTGGTAGATCGGGTCCAGCGGGAAGAGCTGGTCGCCGGGGAAGTACATCTGGGTAATGATCCGCTGGGTAAATTCCTGGCCGAACAAGGAGAAGTGGATGTGGGCCGGGCGCCAGGCGTTGAGGTGGTTCTTCCACGGGTATGCGCCGGGCCTGATGGTGGTGAAGCTGTAGGAGCCGTCGGCACCCGTGATGCAGCGGCCGACGCCAGTGAAGTTGGGGTCGAGCGGCGCCGGGTGCTGGTCGCGCTTGTGGATGTAGCGGCCGGCGGAGTTGGCCTGCCAGATTTCGACGAGCTGACCGGCGACAGGGCGGCCGTCGCCGTCGAGCACGCGGCCGGAGACAATGATGCGTTCGCCCAGCGGTTCACCGTTGTGCTGGATGGTGAGGTCGGATTCGAGGGCGTGCACGTCCATGTGCCCGAACGCCGGGGAGTACAGTTCGATGGTCTCCGGGTCGGCATGGTGCAGGTCCTTGGTGGGGTGGCGCAGGACGCTGCTGCGGTACGGCGCGTAGTCCAGCCGGGGCTGGGTCTCGACCGGGGCACCGTTCTTGAGCGCCTGGGCGTAGGCCTCGCCGAGGGCTTTCATTTCGGCGCTGAGGTCCGCCTGCGCCTCCGCGGCAGTATCCAAGGCATGGCCTGCGGGCGCATACGTCTTTGGTGCGGCTCCGGTTG
The DNA here is from genome assembly GCF_056394725.1 of Arthrobacter sp. 10N418. NCBI lineage: Bacteria > Bacillati > Actinomycetota > Actinomycetes > Micrococcales > Micrococcaceae > Arthrobacter > Arthrobacter sp. 10N418. Next base: position 158,840 of record NZ_JBFTIK010000007.1, on the reverse strand, counting down.
CGGCCTGTGGCGCCGCGTCCGACACGTCTTCGGTGATCGGGTCGGCGTTGAAAATTTCGAGGTTGATATCTTCAGGCACAGCAGCCTCCTTTCGTTGATGTTGGTGGTGCGGGATGGGTCAGCTGGTGAGATTGAGCTGGTGCAGGTGGTCGTACTGGACCGTGTGCCGCACCGGGGCGTTCGGGGCGCCATAACCGTCGTAAGCTCCGCGGCGTTCGACCATTTCGAAAAACACGCTCCCGACTGTGGCGGTGTAGAAGTGCAGGAACCCGCCGTCGGCGTCGCGGTCGTACAGCAGGTTCAGTTCCCGGAGCGTGGCCAGGAAGTCCGGCTCCAGCGCGAACCGCGCGTCAAGGTCCTCGTAGTAGTTCGCCGGGATCTGCAAGAAGTCCAGGCCGCGGTCCCTGGCGGCGCGCGCCGTGGCGACAAGATCATCCACCGCGAAGGCAACGTGTTCCTGGTACGTCCGGCACTGTCCGGCGCCGCCGGATTCCGTACCGCCGTCCTGGTGGAGGAGCGGCGCCAGGTTCAGCACGAGGCGGACGCTCCGGTCCGCCGTGAGCATCACCTGCGAACGGACCAGCCCGGTAGGGCTTGCGACTTCCGCGTACGGCTGAGGCTCCAGGGCCAGTGCGCTCGTGTAGAACAACACGGCCTCGTCGAAGTGCTGCCAGGGCTGCGCCAGGTTGACGTGGTCGATCACGGCGCCGGTACCGCCCGCAGGGCCGGGCGCTGGCGGTTCCAGCCCTTCGCCAAATTCCCGGGTCCAGGCAGCCGTGCCGTCCGGGCTGCCCTGGCACAGGAAAATCTCGGTGGAGTCAGGTGCGGCGAAGCCCTGGAAGACTTCCTCGTCGGCCTGGCTCTTGCGGGGAACCGCCGGGGCCTTGAGCTGCTGGGCGCGGGCGGCGGCAATGACGGGGGAATCGACATCGAACCCCACGGCGGAAATGGCAGGCGTGGACCCGTCCCCGGAGCTCCCGGCCGGTTCCTCATTGATGATCACGCGCGCGTGGCCCATGGTCCACAATTGCACGTCCTTGGTCCGGTGGCGCCCGTTAAAAGCGAAGCCCAGCTGGCCCAGCAAAGTTTCCAGTCCGGACGTGTCCGCGGCCCGGACCTCGGCGAAGTTGAAGCCCGCCGGTTCCGCCACCTGCGGGAGGGTGGCCAGTTCCATCGGGTAGCGACGGCGGGTGGCCCCCGAGGCGTTGCCTGCCCCGCCAGTGCCAGGCGCAGGGTTCTCCTGGAGCCAGTGGGCGCCCTGCTCTTCGAGCCAGATCAGCGACCGCATGGCATCGACGGCGGTGCGCTCGACGTCGGACTGGCGGAAGACGTCGTTGAAGACCTCGAGCGAGACCGGTCCGGCGTAGCCCGCCCGGACCACGTGGCCCATGAACTTGGCGAGGTCGAACTGCCCCTCGCCCGGGAAGACGCGGTAGTGGCGGCTCCACGACAGCACATCCATGGACAGCTTGGGGGCATCGGCCACCTGGACGAAGAAGATCTTGTCCGGGTTGAACGCCTCGATGGGCGCGGTGTCCCAGTCGCGGGACAGGATGTGGAACGAGTCCAGGCACGTGCCCATGTTCGGGTGGTCCACCATGTCCACGAGGCGATGGGCCTGTTCGTAGTCGTTGACGTACTTGCCCCAGGCAAGAGCCTCATAGGCGACCTTCACTCCGTGGTCCCCTGCGAGGGCGGCGAGCCGCGCGAGCTGGTCGGCCCGGAGTTCGTCGTCGTCAATGGTCGCGGTGCCCACGTTTGAGCAGACCAGGATGGTCTCCATGCCCAGGCGTGACATCAGGCGGAATTTGGCGTCGGCGCGGCGCAGGTTGGCGGCGAGGAGGTCCTCCGGAACGCTGTCGAAGTCGCGGAACGGCTGGTAAAGGTCCAGGCCGAGACCGAGGTCGGCGGCCAGCTTGCGGACATCTTCCGGGCTCAGCGCGGACGTGACGAGGTCCTGCTCGAAGATTTCGATCCCGTCGAAGCCGGCGGCCGCGCAGGCCTGCATCTTTTCCCGGAGCGTGCCGGAGAGGCAGACGGTGGCGATTCCGGTGCGCATCAGGCCGCCACCTCTTCCGTGGCCACGAGTTCCAGGAAGTGGGCGCGCATCCGGTCCGCGTCGGCGTCCAGTCCGGTGAAGATTCGGAAGCTGTCCGCCGCCTGCCCCACGGCCATGCGGCCGCCGTCGAGCACCTCGCAGCCCCTCGCCCGGGCACCCCTGACGAGTTCGGTGTCGATCGGCCGGTAGACGATGTCGGCGACCCAGTGCCTGGACTCGACGAGGGACATGTCCAGCGGAACTCCGGGATGGGCGGCCATACCCACCGGGGTGCAGTGCACCAGGCCGTCGGCCTGCGGCATCAGCTGCGGCAGCTCCGCCGTCGTCCGGGCCGTGATCTTCTGGTCCGGGAAGAAGCCCGAAAGTTCGGCGGCGCGTGCCGCGCAGCGGGCGGCGTCGGTGTCCACGAGGTCCAGTTCGCGGACGCCGGCGGTGAGCAGGGCGTAGGCGACGGCGGAACCGGCGCCGCCCGCGCCCAGCTGGACGACGCGGCTCAGCGCCGCGCCGGGGAGGCCGGACGCCAGTGCCGCCGCGAAGCCGGAGAAGTCGGTGTTGTGGCCGATGAAGCGGCCGTCCCGAATGACGACGGTGTTGACCGCGCCAAGGCGCCGGGCATCGGCGGTGACCTCATCCAGGTGTTCCAGGACGAGCTGCTTGCAAGGGTGGGTGATGTTGAGTCCGTTGAAGCCGAGCTGGCGGGCTCCGGCGAGGAGCGTCCCCACGGACTGGCCGGGCAGGCCGAGTTCGAGGAGGTCGATGGGCCGGTAGAGGTACCGGAGGCCCTGCACATCGCCTTCGCGTTCGTGCATGTAGGGCGTCAGGGACGGCATGACGCCGTCTCCTACCAGGCCCACGAGGAAGGACTCTGCTCGATTGCTCATCCGTTTAGCTCCTTTGACAACGGCACCTGGCAGGCCGGGACGCGCAGTGCGACGGCGGCGGGCCGGGTGATAGGAATGACAGTACAGGAAATGTTCACATGTTGCACTGATGTTCTTATTGCGAACAAGGCATGACGACGGCGGACACCGTCGCCCGCCTCGGCGGGCGTATCCGGGGCCCCACTGCCGGGCCGCTCACCGCTGGGGCAACCGCGCGGACAGCTCGGCCGCGGCCGACTGGAGCAGCGGAACCAGTGCCACGAGGGCTTCCATGCTCATCCGGAACACCGGCACGGCGGTGGCGAGGGACGCGAACGCGTGGCCCTGGGAATTGAAGACCGGCACCGCGATGGCGCGCATGCCGAGCTCGTTTTCCTCATCCATCGTGGCGTAGCCGCGGCGCCGGATCAGCCCAATCTCGGCCCGGAAGGCGTCGCGGTCGGTAATGGAGAACTCCGTCAGCGGCTCCAACTCCAGCTCTTCCTCCAGCCGGATGCGGGTGGCATCATCGGCAAAAGCCACGAGCGCCTTGCCCACGGACGTTGTGTGCAGGGCGCCCAGGTGCCCCGGATCACTCGTGACACGGAAGGTCTGCGGCCCGTCCACCTTGTTCACGGTCAGGTGGTGGTTGCCGTCGCGGACCGACAGGATCGTGGCCTCCCCCGACTGTTCCGTCACGCGCCGCAGGATCGGCAGCGCAGTGCCGGCAAAGCCGTGGTGGTTGGAGACCCGCTGGCCCAGCTGGAAGACGCGCAGCCCCAGGTGGTACCGGCGGCCGTCGGGCTCGTAGTCCACGAACCCGTCCCGCGTCAGGGAACCGAGCAGGCGGTAGGTGGTACTGAACGGCAACTCGGCCCGGCGCGACAGCTCCGCAGCACTGGCGCCGCGCGGCTCGTCACCCAGGAGGACGAGCAGGCCCAGGGCCTTGCCCACCATGTCCGTCCGGTTGTCCTCCCTGGCCGGCCTGGGCGCCTCCGGAACGGACCCGCGGGGGTGGCCGGCGGCCTCGGCAGCTTCTGTGTCTTGATTCACACTCATACGTCGATGTTCTCACATGGTGAGAGCTATTTCTAGGTGGCGATTATTTTTCTTGACAAGTGATCGCGCTCACAGCCATTATTGCTACATCGCACAAGTAGCTCCCACCATGCGGCTACTAGTCCGGGTTCGTCCACGGACTCCCGCTGTCCCGGACATAGGCCGGTGGCAGCCGGGACCTTCCCGATCCATCCGCGACAACGTCGTCACACATAAGGAACACCATGAGCCAGACACTGCCGTCCACGACGCCGGGTACCGTCACCGGCGGGACGCCAAAGAAGGCGGCCCTCGCCAGCTTCCTCGGTAGCGCCGTCGAGTATTACGACTTCTTCATCTTCGGTTCGGCGGCAGCGCTGATCTTCCCCAAGGTCTTCTTCCCCGATGCGGACACCAACGCGTCGATCATGTCCTTCGCGACCTTCGGTTTCGCCTACGTGGCCCGCCCCATCGGCGCCGTCATCCTCGGACACTTTGGCGACAGGGTGGGCCGCCGGAAGGTCCTCATGTTCACACTGCTGCTGATGGGCGCCTCCACCTTCGTGATCGGCTGCCTGCCGGACTTCAAGACCGTGGGCTGGTGGGCTCCGGTGCTCCTGGTCCTGGCGCGCGTTTGCCAGGGCCTGTCCGCAGCCGGCGAGCAGGCCGGGGCGTCATCAATGACGCTGGAGCATGCTCCGGACAACCGCCGCTCCTTCTTCACCTCCTGGACCCTGACCGGAACCCAAGGCGGCCAGATCCTTGCAGCCCTCGTCTTCATCCCGGTGCTGGCACTGCCCGACGAGGTCAAGTACGGCATCGGCTGGCGCATCCCGTTCTGGCTCAGCGCCGTCGTGGTCATGGTGGCGTTCTTCATCCGGCGCACCCTGCACGAGCCGCCGGCGTTCGAAGAAGCGCAGAAGTCCGCACAGATCGCCAAGCTCCCGGTTGCCGACCTCCTTAAGGACCACTGGCGCGACGTCCTTCGCGTCATCGCCTGTGCGTTCATCGCCGCAGTCTCCACCGTCTTCGGCACCTTGGCCATCAGCTACGCCAAGAACGTCGCCGGCGTGGACGGGACCACGACGCTGTGGCTCGTGGTCGGCGCCAACCTGGTGGCACTGGGCACGCAGCCGCTCTTCGGCAAGCTGGCGGACGGGATCGGCCGCAAGCCGGTCTTCATCTACGGCGCGCTGTCCAGTGCCGTCCTGACACCCGTGTTCCTGCTGAGCCTCGAATCCCACAGCACCCCGTTGATGTTCCTGGCCGCGATCGGCTTCTTCTCCTTCGGCTACGCGGCCTCGAACGCGGTCTGGCCTTCCTTCTACGCCGAGATGTTCAGCACGAAGGTCCGCTTCTCCGGCCTTGCGATCGGCACCCAGCTTGGCTTCCTGATGGCCGGGTTCGCACCGACGATCGTGGCAGCCATGGGCGGCATCCAGCGTGGCGGCTGGGTCCAGATCAGCGTCTTCACCGCCGTCATCTGCGTCATCGCAGCCGTCTCGGCGCTCACCGCCAAGGAAACCTTCAAGGTTCCGACCAAGGAACTCGGCCTGCGCTAAGCCGGCCGCCGCGTTCCTTCCCGCTTGCCGGCCGGATTGCCCGGTGTGTCCACAGGACACGCCGTGCTTTTCGGTGTGTCGGGGCACTCCCGGATAAGCAACCGGGAGGGAGCGCAGGGGGACCGGCCGCGCCTAAGTGCTGCCGGCCCCCAGCACCTCGGCGAGCTCGTAGCTGACCGGCTCCTCAAGCTGCCCGTAGGTGCACGAGCGCGGATCCCGGTCGGGCCGCCAACGCACGAACTGCGCCGTGTGGCGGAACCTCGGTCCTTCCATATGGTCGTATTTGACTTCCACAACCCGTTCCGGCCGGAGCGGCGTGAACGCCAGGTCCTTGCCTCCGCTCCACCTGCTGCCCTCGGCGTTCCGGGGTGTCCGGATGCCCTCCTCCTGCCGGGCTGCGGCCCAGGGATGCGCATCCGAGCCGGTGACCAGCGGCTGGAGTTCCTCGAAGAGCTCTTTGCGGCGCTGCAGCGGAAAGGCTCCCGCAACCCCCACGCTGGCGAGGCCGCCGTCCTCGTCATAAAGGCCCAGGAGCAGGGAACCGATCCGGTCCGGGCCGGAAGCGTGCACCCGGTAGCCGGCCAGGACACAGTCAGCGGTGCGCTCGTGCTTGAGCTTGAACATCGCGCGCTTGTCCGGCTGGTAGGGCCCGTCCAACGCCTTGGCCACAATCCCGTCCAGGCCCGCCCCCTCAAACTGGCGGAACCACAGCCCGGCCATGTCCCTGTTCCGGGTCGCCGACGTCACGTGGACCGGCGGGGAGCTGTGCGCGAGCACGCGCTCCAGCGTGTCCCGCCGCTCGGCGAAGGGACGGGCAGTGAAGTCCTCGTCATCGAGGGCCAGCAGATCGAAGGCGACGAAGCTCGCCGGGGTCTGTCCGGCGAGCAGCAGGACCCGGCTCGCCGCGGGGTGGATCCGCTGCTGGAGCGCATCGAAGTCGAGCCTGTCCCCCGAAGCGCCGACCAGGATGATTTCGCCGTCGAGCACACAGCGCGGTGGCAGGTTCGCCTTCAGTGCGTCCACGAGCTCCGGGAAGTAGCGGGTCAGCGGCCTGCCGTTGCGGCTGCCGATCTCCACCTCCTCCCCGTCGCGGAAGATGATGGACCGGAATCCGTCCCACTTGGGCTCGAAACTTAGCGGCCCCTCGGGCAGCGCGCTGACGGCCTTGGCCAGCATCGGCGCGATTGGGGGCATCAGAGGCAGGCGCATAGGGCCTATTCTGGCCCGGGCTCGCCCCCAAGTCGATGCCCCGGCGGGCTGAAACCTCGCCGGCCCGGAAAGCTAACCCACCCCTTACCTTGGCGAAACGCGGCCGCAACATTGGCACCGGACACTGGAAGGGCCGGCAATAGCAGGCACCAGCTCCAGCTCGGGAGGCCCGCCATGTTAAAGGAAGCCAAAGCCCATGTGACCCGTATCCGCGCCCTGGACCAGCTGCACCGCGGCGACGAGATCGAAGCCCGCCTGCGCGTGGGCCCGAACTACGACGACGTCGTGATCCGCCGCGGCCGGGTCCAGGAGACGGCTCCCGGGATCGGCGTCGTCTGGATCATGGACCGGCACTCCGGCCTGCGGAAGGCCATCAACGCGGACGAGTGCACCGTCTGGCGGGTGGCCTGAGGCGTCAGCCTCCCGCGACGGACTGGATAATCAGGACCTCCTGGCCCGGTACCACCGCTGTCTCGAGGCCCTGTAACCGCCGGATTTCATTCCCGTTGACGTATATATTCACGTAACGGCGGATGGTCCCGGTCTCGTCCCGAAGCCGCCGTGAGAGCGCCGGATAATCCCCCGTCACCGCGTCCAGCAGGCGCCCCACCGTCACGGCCTCCTCGGCGGGCGCAGTCAGCAGCGACTGCCCGCCGGCGAGTGGCTGAAGGACGCTCGGCAGCACCACAGTGATCTCTGCCCCGCTCATGCGGTCACGGAAGAACCGGAAGCACGGCAGCCGAGACCGCGGCCGCCCGGACGCACAGCACGTCCGGCAGGTGCGAGGCCACCTCGGTGAAATGTTCGCCCTCGTCGGCGCTGGCGTAGACGGTGCCGCCGCGTGTCCCGAAGTAGACGCCGGTCGGTTCCGCCGAATCGACGCAGGCGGCATCGCGCAGCACCGCGTTGTATTCGGCAGCGGGAAGGCCGGCGTCGAGCCGCTTCCAGCTGCCCCCGGCGTCATCGGTACGGTGGACCGCCAGCTTGCCGTCCGGCGGAATCCTTTCGCCGTCGGCCTTCAGCGGAATCACCCACGCCGTGCCCGCGCGGCGCGGATGCGTCAGCATCACGAAACCAAAGTCCGCGGGGAGCCCTTCGGCAATCGATTCCCAGGTCTCGGCGTCGTCGTCGCTGCGGTAGACGCCGTGATGGTTTTGGGCGTACAACCGGCCGTCAACGGCGGCATCAGCCGCGATCTTATGGACGCACTGGCCGAATTCGGGGTAGGGGTCCGGCATGAAGCGCGCGGAGATCCCCTTGTTGCGGGCCATCCAGGTGGAGCCGCCGTCGAGCGAGCGGTAAACGCCGCCGGTGCTCATCGCAATGTGCACCTTCGCCCCCGAGGGGTCCACGACGATCGAGTGGGCCGCGGCACCGCCGTAGCCCGCACCCCATTCGCTCCGGTGCGGATGGTCCCAGAGGCCCCGGTTGAGTTCGAAGTGCTCACCGCCGTCCGTGGATTTCCAGACGGAGATCGGCTCGCAGCCGGCCCACACCACGCCAGGACGCGATTCGGCGTCCGGGTAGATCTGCCAAACACGCTCCAGCGCGGATTCCGTGTCCTCGGGGAACCGGATGGCGCCCTGCTCGGGCTCATTCCACGTCCCGCCCAAGTCATCGGAGTGGAAGACGGTGGGGCCCCAGTGCTCGGAACGGACCCCGACCAGGATCCGGGTGCGGCCGCCGCGGGTGTCGATGCCGATGCTGGGGATCTCGCTCATCAGGAAATGCGGGCCGGAAAGGGACCAGACCTTTCGGTCCTGGCTTGTGGCAAGCCACAGCCCCTTTTTGGTTCCGATCGCCAGGACATAACTCTCTGCGGTAGACATGCCCCCCATGCAACCACTCCGGCACGGACGCCGCAATGGTTAATCTGCGGCAATCGTCCCGCCGGCCCGGCAGCGGAAATCAGTCCACGAACTCCGACTGCGTCTCGACGAAGTCCCAGTCGGCGTCAGTGAGCACCCCGGCGACGTTGTCCGGGTGGGGTCCCCCGGCCTCCGCGATGCCCTGCAACACCGTGAGCGGCATTTCGCTGGCGCGCAGGTTTTCGCGCAGCCACTCCTTGCACCCGAGATCCAGATCCAGCCACCACATGAAGATCTCCACGACAGCACCTCTTCCTTTGCCTTCAACGTTAGGCACCGCCCCGGAAGTCTTCAATAGCTGTCCCGCGCCCCTCAGCCTCGATGCGGAGCCGGCGGCCGCGCCACCCGCCCGAAGATCGGGAAGTATGGCCCTGTTCAGGCCCGGCAACCCGCCCAACAATTGAGTATGTCTTCAGAGCACATCGCCGGCCCGTCCCCCATAGTCGTGGGCGTGCTTCCCGGACAGCATACGGAGGTGCTGCAGACCGCGACATCGCTGGCACAAAGCCTCGCGGTGCCCATGATCTGCGCCTTCGTGGATGAGGCCAGCTACCTCGTCGAGTGGGACCCGGCGCGGTCCGCCCACCGCCTGTCCCTGCATCCGGACGCCGACGACGACAACATCCGGGCAGTGACCCAGGAGCTGCGGTCCACCATAGAGGCGGCCTGCGAAGGCTTGGGAATCGACTGGACACTCCGAACCCTGGCCGGGGACCCCGCCCGTGCGATCGGGCGCCTGGCGGCCGAGACCAACGCCGGTATGATCATCGTCGGAACCCCGGAACACGGGCTTGGACACCGCATCACGGCGGCGCTCAACGGTTCCGTGGCCGCGTGGCTGAGCCACCATCAACAGCATCCCATTTTGATTGTCCCGGCGCCCGCTACGCATCACCGCCGTGCGGCACCGGGCGACTGACCCCGCGCCCCCTGCCGGCAGGCCCCTGGCCCAGCGACGGCGTCCCCCGCCGGCCCCGGGATCGGAGTCGGGTTCCGGCACCGAACCCGGCACGGAAAAATAAAGCGAAAGTAGTTATTCGCCGTGCTGGCGCTATCCCCTTACCGCCGAGTAAGCTCGAATTCGTAAGCGAGCTTCACCGCTTACCCCATAGCTGCTCCGGAGTGCGTATCCCCCAATAACGCACTCCGGAGCTCTTTAACGTCCGGGGCGCTGCAGCCAGTTTACTCGGCGCCACTCTCCCCGGGCGCCCGGTGCGCTCCTTGAAACATACCCCTAGGGGGTATATGTTGGGGACATGAACGAGTCCAAAGCTCCCGCAGCGGAACCCGGGGACACCGAGCTGCATCATGGCTACTCCCCCAACAAGGACGCCTACCTGCTGCGCCTGAAGCGGATCGAAGGCCAGGTGCGCGGCATCGCCAGGATGGTCGGGGAGGACAAGTACTGCATCGACATCCTGACCCAGGTCGCAGCCGTCACCAAAGCCCTCCACGCCGTCAGCCTGGGCCTCGTGGAGGATCACATCGGCCACTGCGTCGTCGGTGCGGCCTCCGAGCCCGATCCGGCATTGCGGGCGGCGGCCATCGAATTCAAGGTCAAAGAGGCAACCGACGCCATCGGCCGCCTGCTGCGGTAACTGCACCCCCACACACCACCGGGCCGGTGAACCACAGCCGGCCCAACGACAAGGAGCCAGCCATGAGCACCGTTTCCACCACCGTCAGCGTTTCCGGCATGACCTGCGGCCACTGCGTGTCCTCGGTCAGTGAAGAACTCGAGGCGCTGGCCGGCGTCGACAAGGTGGACGTCGACCTCAATGCCGGCGGAATCTCCACCGTGACCATCACCTCCAGCAATGCCCTGTCGTCGTCCGAGATCGGTGAAGCCATCGCCGAGGCGGGCTACATGGTGGTCGCCAACGAAGCGTAGGAACCGGGCCCGCCACCGGCCGGCACCCCTTGAGGACAGGAGGAACCATGAGCAACGAGCAACTGCTGGACCAGGCCCGGAGCCGGGTGATTGAACTCGATATTGAGGGCATGACGTGCGCGTCCTGCGTCAGCCGGGTCGAGCGGAAACTCGGAAAGCTCGACGGTGTCAAAGCCTCCGTCAACCTGCCCCTCGAGTCGGCCCACGTCACCGTCCCCGCGGCGATCACGGACGAACAGATCACCGCAACGGTCGCCGCAGCCGGTTACAGGGCCACGGTCCGGCCGGCCAAATACGCCGGGCCGAGGGTCGGACCTGCCGAAAGTCCGGCTGGTACAGCCGCCTCCACAACGGGAACAGCCGCCATGCTGCGCCCGCGGCTGATCGTTGCCGCAGTCCTGACCGTCCCCGTATTCCTGATCTCGATGCTCCCGGCTTTCCAGTTCGCCAACTGGGGCTGGGCGGCGGGCGCCCTCGCGTTCCCAGTGGTCAGCTGGGCGGCATGGCCGTTCCACCGGGCTGCGGCGGTCAACGCCCGGCATTTCGCCTCCACCATGGACACCCTGGTGTCGATCGGCGTGACTGCGGCGTTCGTCTTCTCGGCCTGGCAACTGCTCGCCTCGCCCATGCTGACGGCCGACCCGGGCATGGCAGGCACGGAGCCGGGGGCCGGCGGCCTCTACTTCGAGGTCGCGTCGGTCGTCACCACGTTCTTGCTGCTGGGCCGCTATCTTGAGGCCAGTGCCAAGCGGAAGGCCGGCAACGCCCTCAAGGCACTGCTGGATCTCGGCGCAAAGGACGCCACTGTTCTCCGGGACGGCGGCGAGTACAAGATCCCTGCGGCCCAGCTCGGGGTGGGAGACGTGCTTGTGGTCCGTCCAGGGGAGAAGATCGCCACCGACGGCGTCGTCATCGAAGGCGCGTCGGCCGTGGACGCCTCCCTTGTCACCGGCGAATCCGTGCCGGTCGAAGTCGGGCCGGACAGCCCTGTCATTGGCGCCACCATCAACACCTCCGGCCGGCTCCTGGTCCGCGCCACGCGCGTCGGCGCCGAGACCACCCTGGCCCAGATGGGCCGGCTCGTCTCCCAAGCCCAGACCGGAAAGGCCCCTATCGCGCGCCTCGCGGACCGCATCAGCGCCGTCTTCGTGCCCGTGGTGCTGGCGATCTCCGTGGTCACCTTCGGCGCATGGCTGCTCACGGCCGGACCGGTCATCACCGACGCCGGACTCCGCGCCGCCTTCACGGCCGCCGTTGCCGTCCTGGTCATCGCCTGCCCCTGCGCCCTGGGCCTGGCCACTCCCGTGGGGATCCTCACCGGAACCGGCCGGGGAGCCGAGCTGGGAATCCTGATCAAAGGCCCCCAGGTCCTCGAAGACACGCGGACGGTGGACACTATCCTGCTGGACAAGACCGGCACGGTCACCACCGGCCACCTCGCCGTGGACACTACGCAGGCGTTCGGCACGTTCGGCCAGGACGAGGTCCTGCGGCTTGCCGGGGCCGTGGAGTCCGCCTCCGAGCACCCGATCGCCCACGCCATCACGGCGGCGCCCCGGTCCCCGGGAAGCCGGCCCGACGACGGCGGCCGCCTCCCCGTCGTCGCCGGCTTCCGCTCCGCCCCCGGCGGCGGTGTCCAGGGCACCGTGGAAGGACACCTCGTCACCGCGGGCCGCACAGGCTGGCTGCAGGAGAACGGCGTCACGCTGTCCGCGGGGCAGCAGGCTGCCTTCCGCGCAGCAGAGGACTCCGGGGCCACAGCGATCTGGGTTGCCGTGGACGGGGAAGCCGCGGGCATCATCACCCTCCGGGACACGCTCAAGCCCGGCTCGGCGGCCGCGATTGGCCGCCTCCGCCGGCTTGGGCTCCGGCCGATCCTGCTCACCGGAGACAACGCCGCAGTGGCCGCCCGGGTGGCCGCCGCCGTCGGGATCGCACCTGTTGATGTCTTCGCCGGCGTGCTGCCGGAGGCCAAGGTGGAGGCTGTACGGAAGTTCCAGGCGGCTGGCGCCATTGTGGCGATGGCCGGCGACGGCGTAAACGACGCCGCGGCGCTGGCCCAGGCCGATCTGGGGATCGCGATGGGCTCGGGCACGGATGTCGCCATCGAGGCAGCCGATCTGACAGTCATGGGCAATGAGCTCGGACAGGTGGCGCAGGCCATCGAACTGTCCCGCCGCACCCTGTCGACCATCAAGACGAACCTGTTCTGGGCCTTCTTCTACAACGCTGTGGGCATCCCCGTGGCCGCCCTGGGGCTGCTGAATCCGATGGTCGCGGGCGCCGCGATGGCCGCCAGCTCCGTGCTCGTGGTGCTTAACTCGCTGCGGCTGCGCAGTTTCGGCAAGTAGCCACCGCTTCTCCATTTGTCGACTGTCCGGCATCTTCGGGATGGGCAGGGGTGCCCATCGACACTTTTTTGCCGGGCACGGTAGCTTGGGGGCAATGGATCTTCCGGAGACGCCGGAGGCCGCTGGGGATGCCGACCTCGTTCGGGTCCGTTGACATTGAAGGAGTTATCGAATGGCTATTTGGGGTGCAGACATTGCGCAGCTGAAGACCTTGGGGACCAAGCTCCAGGCGGGCTCGTCGGAGATCGACAAGCAGAAGTCGCTGCTGACCAAGGTCCTTGCGGGCACGGAATGGCGGGGCCCGGATGCGGATAAGTTCCGCAGCGAGTGGAACGGCCAGCACGTCGCGGCGCTGGCGAAGGTCTCCCAGGCGCTGCAGGAGGCCAGCCGGCTGGCCGGCCGCAATGCCACCGAACAGGAAAGCGCCTCCCGCTGAGCGCCCCCGCACATTCTCAGGACCGGCCCGGACGCAGCAGCGTCCGGGCCGTTCCTGTGTAAGCCGTTAAGGCACGGGTTCGACGTCGTTCGCGTGATCCAGCGAAGCCGGCACAACCGCCGTGCGCAGTTCATCCACGCGGACCAGCACCACCCCGCCGACAATCAGGAGCCCGCCCACAAGCTGGATGGGTCCCGGCAGTTCGCCGAGCAGGATCCAGGCCCAGAGGACGGCAAAGAGCACTTCCGTCAGCGACACGAACGACGCCACCTTCGATCCCAAGGCCCGCGCCGCCACAATGCCGGAGACATAGGCAACGACAGTGGCAAGGACAACGAGCCCGCCCAGCGCCACCCACCAGGGCGCCACCCACGGGCCCAGCCTGGTATCGGCCGCGCTGAACGCCATCGGCAGCAGCCCGGTGGCAGCCGCGAGCCACATGACGACGGCGCCGACCATCAGGCCTCCGGATGCCAGGACCATCGGCGGGAGCGTGTCATTTTGCCTCGCTGTGATGAAGAAATAGACGGCGAGACACACCGCAGCAGCGATCCCCCACAACACGCCGATCAGGTCGATCGTCACGGCACCTGTGAGGTCCAGGACCAGGACCAGCCCGCCCAGGGACAGGAGGGTGCCCGCGATGGTGAGCGGCCTGGGCCGTTTCCTGCTCGCCGCCCAGAGCCAGAGCACGATCAGAACGGGCGCAAGGTACTCCAGCAGGAGTGCGACGCCGACCGATAGCCGGGACACAGCGTTGAAGTAGAACAGCTGGCAGGCCGCGACGCCAACAAGGCCGAAGAGGACGATGGTCAGCCGGTTGTCCTTGAGCTGGTGCCAACGCCCTCGCAGTGCCCGGACGGCCGGGACCGCCAGGATGAGTGCAGCGCCGGTCAGGCGGGCGGTCACCGCGGCGCCGGGGGTCCAGCCGGACTCCAGAAGTGCCTTGGCAAACGAGCCGGACAGCCCGAACACGGCAGAGGAAAACAGGGCGACACCCAGACCGGAAGCCATGAAGCCGGACGCGGCCTGGACCTGCGTGGCGCCCGGCCTTGCGGCAAGATCAGCAACCTGGGCTTCGGTGTGGTGGCGTGCGGCAGACACGGGCTGCCTCCTGTCAGGAGTAAAGTGGGTTTATGGTCATGACAGTACGCCCGGGCAAGGTAAGGAGTCAAGATGGTTTTTGCCCCTGACACGGAAATTGCCTTGCGTTCGGTGGTGAACCTGATCAACACCGCGGCCAACGGTGAAGAGCATCTGGCCACGGTGGACGACCTGGACCGTTTTCTTGCGGCCGAGGGATTCTCGGGCTGGCGGGCGCGGGATGTGGACGAACTGGCCAGCGTGCACCGGCTCCGGGAACAGCTCGCCAGGCTCTGGCTCGCCGATGAGAACAGTGCCGTGGAGACCGTCAACCGGCTGCTCAGGGACGCCCGCGCGCTCCCCCAGCTGGTCAAGCATGACGAGTGGGACTGGCATCTGCATGCCACCACGCCGGAGGCTCCGCTGGCGGACAGGATGAGCACCGAGGCGGCAATGGCTCTCGTCGACGTCATCCGCAGCAAGGAGATGGACCGCCTGCTGGTGTGCGCAGCCGACGACTGCGACGCCGTCGTGCTGGACCTCAGCCGCAACCGCTCGAAGCGGTACTGCGACATCGGCAACTGCGCCAACCGCGCACATGTAGCCGCCTACCGGGCCCGGAAAGCCGCTTCGTAACGACGCACGCTACTAGCGGCGGCTACCGGCGGCGGCAGGCCCCGGCGGCGGACAGGCCGGACTAGCGCGCGTCGTCGGGAGTCCCGTCAGGGGCGCCGTCAGCTCCGGTGCCGCGCTGCGCGGAGTAGCCGCCGTGACCGGAAGACGGGCGCTTGGAGCTCAGGTTGACCCCGGATCCCTTGCCCAGGTGCTCGGCGTTGTCCTTGTAGCTCATCGAGAGCATGGCGGCGATTACGAGCGTCACGATGAATGCGATACCAGCGCCGGTGAAGGCGAGGTCGAACCGGGGCGAGCGTGAGCTGCCGCCCGAGGCGAAGATCAGGACGCCGAAAAAGGCGAGCACTGCCCAGAACGCGGAGAACATGAGCGGTCCCTTGACCGAGGTCCGCAGGCTGCGCGGTTCTCCGGATTTCTGCTGTGCCAAGGTACATTCCTCCTGCAGCCAGCGCCCGGCAGGCGTGGCAGTAATGATGCCGCAATTGTTCTACGCAGGGTAGAACCTGTCGGTACTAGTTTACGGCCTCCACGGATTCGCCCCGCCCATCGTGCCGCAGGGTCAGTCCGGCGAGCATCCACAGCACGCCGCCGATGATGGCGCCGCCGCCCATGACGCCCAGGAGCGCGTGCGCCCTCAGGCCGATGAAGAACGGCAGCGCTATCGCAGTGCCGAGTCCGATCACGCCGGAGTAGATCCAGTCACGCGCCAGCACGGAACGGCCGCGGCCGGCGATGCCCGCACAGACCTCGGCCGCGCCCGCAACGCCCAAACCCACGGCCCCTATGGTTCCGAAGACAAGGGCGCCGGGGATCAAAGCCGCTGCCGCGCCGGCTCCCGCCAGAACGGCACCGCCGGCGGCGAGGGCCCGGCCCGGGAACGCCCCGGGGTGGAGTCCGGCCTTTTTGAGGCTCCAGATCAGCACCACGCCGGTGGCCAGCAGGTAGAGTCCGCCGGACCAGCCCATTCCCGCCTCGGAGGGAGCGGCCCAGAACACCGTCACGGCACCGAATACCAGCGCAACGGTGGCGCGGACAAGCACGGGCTTCCAGAGGTCCGTCGCGGCGGGCAGGACAGGGGACGCGTCAGGGGCTGCGGGAAGAGTCACCCGTCCAGTTTAGTGTGCGGCGGATCCGGTGCGGGCCGCCCGTCGGCACCCGAAGCCAGCGGATCCGACTCCAGCACGCGCCCCGGTCAATGGGAACCAAGCACCATCCACCGGTCTGTTCGGGCCCGGAGGCCCAGTGTGAGCGCCCTGGCCAGCATGTAACCGAGCGAGAATGCCGCCCACAGCCACAGCAGCCCCGCGCCTCCCTCGGCGCCGGAGAGGCGGACAGCCAGCAGCAGCGGCAGGTAGACGGCCAGGTTGACGACCCCGGCGATGGCCAGGTAGCGCGCATCGCCGGCGCCGATCAGGACGCCATCGAGGACGAAGACATATCCGGCGATCGGCTGGCCGGCGGCGAGGACCCAGAGTGCGAGCGTCAGCGCAGACCCGACCCCGGCGTCGGAAGTGAACACCGGCCCGACCCACGGGGCCGCCAGTGCCAGAAGGAGTCCGGCGAGGGCCCCAAAGCCGACGCCCCAACGGATCATGGTGCGCGTCAGCGCCCGGGCCATGTCCGGATGGGCGGCGCCCAACTCCTTACCGATCAGCGCCTGGGCGGCCACCGCGAGGGCATCCAAGGCGAACGCGAGGAACGTGAAGATGGTCATGGCGAGCTGGTGGGCGGCCAGGTTGACGGGCCCCTGGGCGGTGACGACGGCGACCGTGGCGAGGATCGCAATGCGCAGGCTGAGCGTCCGCAGCATCAGCCATGAACCGACCTTCGTCATGGCGCGGATGCCGCTCCAATCCGGCAGCAGGGAAACGTTGTGGCGCCGGGCGTTGCGCTGGACCATCACGACATAGACGAGCGCCATGGCCCACTGGGCGATGCTGGTGCCGCCGGCGGACCCGGTAACGGACCAGTGGAATCCGTAGACCAGAACCAGGTTCAGCACGATGTTCAGCGTGAAACCGGCAGCAGCAACGGCCAGGGGGGTCCGGGTGTCCTGGAGTCCCCGCAGCACGCCGGTCCCGGCGAAGATGAGCAGCATTGCCACCAGCCCGGGCATGGACCAGCGCAGGTAATCCACGGCGTAGACCCGCACCGTGCCGCGCGCTCCCATCAGGTCCAGGAGCGGCTCCGCGGCGAGGAACCCGGCCACGGCCAGGACGGTTCCCAACAGGAGGGCCAGCCAGACGCCGTCGCGCCCGGCCGCGAGGGCTTTGGGGAGCTGGCCGGTGCCGATGGCCCGGGCGACGGCCGGCGTTGTGGAATAGGCAAGGAACACCATGAGCCCCACCGCCGTGTGAAGCACCGCGGACGCGAGTCCGACGCCGGCCAGCTGGGCTACTCCGAGATGTCCGACGATCGCCGAATCGGCGAGCAGGAACAGCGGCTCCGCGATCAGGGCGCCCAGGGCCGGCACGGCGAGGCGCAGGATTTGCCGCCTGTGGCCGGCGAAGGCAGGCAACGTCACTGGGGGCGGAGAAGATGCGTGCACGGACCAACCCTAACGGGCCGGGCAGCGCTGCACCGGCACACAACCCAACGTCATTTAGTTGACTATTCAACTAAATGACGGAAAACTCGTAGTTGAACCTACAACTTGTTTCCTTCCGGGGCCCTGCCCCGGCAGTACCCCGACTCCTGGACGGCACATCACATGAATCAGCCCGCACTCACCACCTCGGCGCGCACCATCCTGCGCGTGATCACCGGATTCCTGTTCGCTGCCCACGGCTGGCAGAAATTCAACGAATTCACCATCGCCGGAACCCAGGCCGCGTTCTCACAGATGGGCGTTCCGGCCGCCCAAGTGGCGGCGCCGGTCATCGCCACGCTCGAACTGCTCGGCGGGCTCGCGCTGATCCTGGGTGTGCTCACCCGGGTCTTCGCCGTGCTTCTCGCCGCGGACATGCTGGGGGCCTTGTTCCTGGTCCACGCCTCCGCCGGCGTCTTCGTCGCAACCGGAGGCTACGAACTCGTACTGCTGCTGGCCGCCGCAGCCCTGGCCGTTGCACTCGTCGGCGCCGGAACGTTGTCCGCAGACCGCGCGCTCTTCGGCCGCGCCACTTCCAAGCTCAGGATCCTTGCCTAGCCGCCGGCTTCAGCGACTCTGCTGACCCGGACGCCGTCCCGGACCGCATATGGCGGCCGGGGCGGCGTTTGTGTCCTTCCCCGCCACGCCGCGCGCGGCGTGTCAGTAAACTCACAGCATGAGTGAGACCTCCGCCAATTCCGTGACCCTGCGCTTCCTGGCGGCCCCCACCGACGTCGGCCACAGCGGGTCGGTCGATGCCGGCACAGTGCTGGAGTGGGTGGACAAGGCCGCCTATGCCGCGGCTGTCGGCTGGGCCAAGTCCTATTGCGTCACCGCGTACGTAGGGAACATCCACTTTGCCGATCCGGTCAACAGCGGCGACATGGTCGAGGTCACGGCAACGATCGTCTACACAGGTCGCTCATCGATGCATATCCGCACCGTGGTCTCCTCCAGCGATCCGAAGGGAGGCCCGGCCACCATGCGCAGCCAATGCATGGTGATCTTCGTGGCAGTAGCTGAGGACGGCAGGCCCATTCCGGTGCCGCAGTTTGAACCGACCACTGCCGGGGAGATCGAGCAGCGGGACCATGCGCTGGCGCGGATCAAGGTCCGCGAGGACATCGTCAAGGCCATGAGCAGCCAGGAATATACCGGCGCCGGCACCGCCGAGCGCGTGGTCCTGCGGTTCATGGCCGCCCCGACGGACGTCAACTGGGGTGGAAAGGTCCACGGCGGAATTGTCATGAAATGGATCGACGAGGCCGCCTACGTGTGCGCCTCGCGCTATTGCGGGAGGGACACGGTGGCCGTCTTTTCCGGCGGCGTCCGGTTCTACCGGCCGCTGCTGATCGGCCATGTGGTGGAGGTCGAGGCGCGGCTGGTCTACACCGGCACCAAGGGCATGCACATCGCCGTCCACGTCCGATCAGGCGATCCAAAGGGTCGCCAACTTGACCTCACCACGTACTGCCTGACCGTGATGGTGGCCCGCGATGCGGGCGGCAACTCGATCCCGATCCCGCAATGGGTTCCGGTATCGGAGGAGGACAAGCGGCTGCATGCCCACGCCCGCGAGCTGCTGGAAATCCGCGGCCGGGCGCCAGGGAACAGATTGCCCACCCACCTGCTGGCGGCGGGCAGACACCAGCCTGGTTCGCTACCGGGGATCGGCTAGAAGCCGCCGCCACCGGCGTCGGCTGCCATGTTGGCAAACCGCGAGTAATGGCCCTGGAAAGCCACCACAATGTCCTTTGTCGGGCCGTTGCGGTGCTTGGCGATCAGGATGTCGGCCTCACCGGCACGGGGCGATTCTTTGTCATAGACGTCCTCACGGTGCAGCAGGATCACCATGTCGGCGTCCTGCTCGATGGAACCGGATTCGCGGAGGTCCGAGACCATGGGCCGCTTGTCCTGGCGCTGTTCCGAACCACGGTTCAGCTGCGAGAGCGCAATGACGGGCACCTGGAGTTCCTTGGCCAGCAGCTTCAGCGCACGGGAGAATTCGGAGACTTCCTGCTGCCGTGACTCGACTTTCTTACCCGAGCTCATCAGCTGCAGGTAGTCAAGGATCACCAGTTTGAGGTCGTGCTGCTGCTTCAGGCGGCGGCACTTGGCCCGGATTTCCATCAGGGACATGTTGGGGCTGTCGTCGATGAACAGCGGGGCATCATTCATGCGGCCCATCGTCGTGGCGATTTTCGACCACTGCTCGTCCTTGATGGTGCCCTTGCGCAGATCCTGGAGGCCGATCGTGGCCTCTGCGGACAGCAGGCGCATCGCGATCTCGTTCCGGCCCATTTCCAGCGAGAACATGACGGTGGCGAGGTTGTTCTTGATCGCGGCGGAGCGGGCGAAGTCGAGCGCGAACGTGGACTTTCCGACGGCGGGACGGGCGGCAATGACGATCATCTGCCCCGGATGCAGGCCGTGCGTCAGCTCGTCGAGCTCGTAGAAGCCCGTAGGGACGCCCACCATGCCCTCGCCGCGGTGGCCGGATGCTTCGATCTCGTCCACTGTGGCCTCCATGACGTCCTTGAGGACCACGTAGTCTTCAGCGGTGCGGCGTTCTGCTACGGCGTAGACCTCGGCCTGGGCCTGGTTGACCAGGTCCTCGACCTCGCCGTCCTGTCCGTAGCCGAGCTGGACGATTTTGGTGCCGGCGTTGACGAGGCGGCGCAGGATCGCACGCTCTGCGACAATTTCGGCGTAGTACCCGGCGTTGGCAGCGGTGGGGACGGTCTGGATGAGCTCGTGCAGGTAGGCGGGGCCGCCGATCCTGTTGATTTCACCGCGCTTGGTCAGTTCATCCGAGACGGTTACGGCGTCGGCCGGCTCGCCGCGGCCGTAGAGGTCGATGATGGCCTCGTAGATGGTCTCATGGGCCGGCCGGTAGAAGTCCTGGCCGCGGAGGATTTCGACGACATCGGCGATGGCGTCCTTGGAGAGCATCATGCCGCCCAGCACAGACTGCTCGGCGGGGATGTCCTGCGGCGGCTTGCGGCTGCCTTCGGATCCCCGCGTGCCCTCGATCGAGTCCAGATGCGTAACTGACAAAACTGCCGTCCTCCATTGTGTGCCGCGGCGGATCACTCTTCGCCGCAGCGCGTAAGCCATGTGCCTTGGTGGCCATTAGCGTCAAACCAGGCCCACCGTCCGCCTAATTACTATCAGCCGGCACCGACAGGATCCGGCCGCGCTGTGTGAAATCATCGTGCAGCTACGAGCGCATTTCCGTATCCGGAGCTCGATACCCAGCTACGCTATCCCCCGAGTCCGCTGACACCAACCCGGTCGGCGCGCCCCCTTGTGGATAACCTGTGCACTAGTGCGTGCTGCTTGTGCACAGCCTGTGGGAACACCTGTGGATAGAAAAATAATTCACCGCGAAATCCGCGGTTGACCTGCGGATACACACGATCGACCTTGTGGACACAAAACTATTTTGGCAGACGTTCATCCACAGCCTCTGGCGCGAAGCTGGGGATACCGGCGCGGATCGCGGCCACATCTTCTGCGAAATTGCCGCATTTTATGACCGTCATCACGGGCGGCGGGCAATATTGACTACTGGCGTGTACCGCTGTATGGCATCATCGGAACATGCTGTGGATAACTGCTATCGGGCATAAGCTCTAGTCATGGGCGATGTACTGCTGGTCATCTTTCCTGCCCTCGTTCTGACGGCAGTTCTGTGGGGGTTCGCCACGGCACTCAAGCCACGGGATTTTGGCATCTCGGACGCTGAGCGGTATCAACAGGAACTGGCTGTGCGGTCCCAGGCCCACTACGCAGCACAGGTCCAGGCCGCAACGGCAGCGCGGGCCCGCGTCGATGCGGCCACACGGCCCAGCCAGAACGAACAACAGCAGTCACAGCAAGCGGATCATGCCCGTGCGGCCCTGCGGGCCCAGGGCGCCTCCTCGCCTGCTGCAGGGCAGCCCGGCTACCAGGGCGCGGTATTGCCCGGCGGGACGCTGAACCCCCAGTTCGCCCTCCAACTTCAGTCGCTGGCGCGGAGCGGCAAGAAACTCCAGGCCATCAGGCTGCTGCGCCAGGCAACCCGTTCAGATCTTTTGACCGCCAAGAATTACGTAGATCGGCTGTAGTACATGGAATCCCTGCTCATTCCCATCCTGATCCTGGCACTCGTCGCCGCCGGTGTGCTGATGGCGGCCAGGGCCTGGGGCCGCCGTCGCGACCGGCCACGGACCGAAGCCATGCCGGAACCGGGGCGGGACCCCGGCGAGCTCGCCCGCACCGCGGCGGCCAAACTGAACCAGGAGCAGCACCGCCGCCTGTACGCGTTGATCGCCCAGGGACAGGCCATGGCCGCCATCAAGCTCTACTTCGAGGCCACCGGGGAGGGCCTGCGCGCCTCCCGCGACGCCGTCGGCGCCCTCGCAGCGCACCCGCAGACCTTCCGCACACCGGAGGCCCCCGAGCCCGACACGAGCGACGACGACGACACCCCGCAGCGTTTCCCCTACCGCTACCGCGCGATCGCCAGCAAGGGGGATGTCACCCGGGAAGTGAGCAGCAACATGCTCAACGACGAGATCTACGGCCGGATCCGCACCCTCGCCAAGAGCGGCGACACCGAGGCGGCCGCAACAGCGCTCACCCGCCACTCGGATATCTCCATTAAGCAGGCCAGGGAATTCATCGCGCTGCTCGACGACTAGGGCAGTTCATGTCGGTATCCCCGACGACAGGCCCGGGCTACTGCCCGCCCGATATCCCGGCGAGCAGCTGTTCGAAGGGCAGCGACTCCAACGCCGCCGTCTTCTGCTGCGGCTGTGCGTCCTGCAGCAGGCGGACGAACTCCCCCGACGCGCGGTCGATCCTCACCGAGAGCGGCGAGCCGCCGCCGTCGTTGTTTCCCCAGTCCTGGGCGCCGGCAAAGACCGCGGTGGCCGCGATGCGGGTGCGCAGGTAGGTGAACAGGGGCCGCATGGCGAAGTCCAGCACCATCTGATGACGGTCCGTGCCGGCTGTCGCTCCCAGCAGCACAGCCTTGCCTTCCAGGGACTTAGGGTCCAGGACATCGATGAACGACTTGAACAGACCGCTGTAGGAGGCGCTGAACACGGGGCTGACCGCAATGATGCCGTCCGAGGCGTCCACGCCGGCGATCACTTCCGCCAGCCGCGGGGCGGCGTAGCCGGCCACGAAGTTGTTGGCAATGTCCACTGCGAGGTCCCGCAGTTCCACGACGTCGATCGTCACGGCGTAGCCGGCTGCCGCGAGCTGGCGTTCGGCAGAGGCTGCCAGCTGGTCCGCCAGCAGGCGGCTCGACGACGGGACGCCGAGTCCGGCGGAGAGGACGGTGATGCGGCGGGATTCCACGGAGTGCTCCTAGTGTCAGGCATATCTAACAGTAATACATGCATTTGCATCTACCTGTAGAAGCGGGGACCGGCGTCCTTTATTCCCGCCGCATTCCCGCCGCTTCCCCCGCCCGTTGTGCTATCACGTCCGGTCCTTAAATTGTCCCCAAACGGCTCGAATGACAAACACAGGACAGCGGTCTTAACGCAGAGGGCCCCCATCTCCGGTTCCTTGAAAGGAATCCGAAGGCGGGGGCCCTCGAGCAGTTCAGGACTGCGCAGCCGGTAAGGGCTACTTGCCTGCGACTACGTCGAGTTCGATCACTGCGGCAACGTCGTCGTGAAGACGGACGTTGGCCTGGTAGGAACCGACCGACTTGATGTGTGCCGGCAGTTCAACCTTGCGCTTGTCGATGCGGCCAAGGCCAGCGGCCTCAACTGCGTCGGCCACGTCGGCCTGCTTGACGGTGCCGAACAGGCGTCCGGTCTCGCCAGCCTTGACGACGAGCTTGACCGGCTTGGCGGAGAGTGCAGCGGCCTGCTTCTGAGCGTCTTCCAAGGAAGCGTGCTCGCGGGCAACGCGGGCAGCCTTGATGGACTCAACCTGCTTCTCGCCGCCCTTGGACCAGGTCAGGGCGAAATTGCGGGGCAGCAGGTAGTTACGTGCGTAACCGTCCTTGACCTCGATAACGTCGCCAGCAGCACCGAGACCGGTTACTTCGTGGGTCAGAATGAGCTTTGCCATGTTAGTTAATCCCTTCCTTAGCCGCGGCCAGCGCCGGAGTAAGGCAGCAGAGCAACTTCGCGGGCGTTCTTGATTGCCTGGGCGATCTTGCGCTGTTCCTGCACCGTGACGCCAGTGACGCGACGGGCGCGGATCTTTCCGCGGTCGGAGATGAACTTGCGCAGCAATGCTACGTCCTTGTAGTCGATGACAGTGATGTCAGCGGCCTTCAAGGGGTTGGACTTTGGTTTGGGCTTACGGAGTTCAGCCTTAGCCATCGTGGAGCTCCTATTCGATGGAGCCCGTGGATATTGATCCACGGGATGGTGGTGATCCGACGTCGGTCTGCACCCGTCCGCCTTGCAGCGTCCCGGCGGTTCCGTCAATCGAACCTTAGATGTTGTTTAGAAGGGAGGTTCGGAGTCCGGGCCGTTGCCCCAGCCGCCACCTGCATTGCTGACACCGGGCGTGGCCCAGGGGTCATCCTGCTGTGCGGGCTGGTTGCCGCCCCAGGTTCCACCGGAGTTGCCGCCCTGGTTTCCACCAGAGCCGCCACCGAAGCCGCCACCGCTGTTGCCGCCGCCGAAGCCGCCCTGGGCGCCGCTGCCGGCACCCCCACCGCCGGAGCGCTGGGTGCGGTTGACCTTGGCATTGGCGTAGCGCAGGCTCGGGCCGATTTCATCGACCTCGAGCTCGATAACGGTGCGCTTCTCGCCTTCTTTTGTTTCGTAGGTACGGCTCTTCAGGCGACCGGAAACGATCACGCGCATGCCCTTTGTCAGGGACTCGGCGACGTTCTCGGCTGCTTCCCGCCATACCGACGCGCGGAGGAACAGGGTTTCCCCATCCTTCCACTCGTTGGACTGGCGGTCGAAGGTGCGGGGCGTAGAAGCGATGGTGAAATTCGCTACTGCCGAACCTGACGGTGTGAACCTCAGTTCGGGGTCATTGGTGAGATTACCGATGACCGTAATAGTGGTTTCGCCTGCCATCTACTGCCTCCTTGTTCGTTCCTGCGGGGATGAAGAGTGAAAATCGAAGCTGAAATTACTCAGCAACAACTTTCTGTACTTCGGGGCGGGTGATCTTGGTGCGCATGATGGTCTCATTGAGACTCAGCTGGCGGTCAAGTTCCTTGGCGGTAGCCGGCTCAGCGGTGAAGTTCACCACGGCGTAGATACCTTCAGACTTCTTCTGGATTTCGTAAGCCAGGCGACGACGGCCCCAGATGTCAACCTTTTCGATGGTTCCACCATCGTTGGTGATGACACTCAGGAACTTCTGAAGCGTTGGCTCAACGGTACGCTCTTCGACCTCGGGGTCGATGATTACCATCAATTCATAAGGACGCATATGTGAACCCACCTCCTTTGGGCTAAGCGGTTACGGCATTTCCGTAACAGGAGGTTCATTTGCGGTGCCGCGCGTTGCCCGGCCACCGGAACGGGGACAGGGCGCAGCACAGACTTCAATATCCTAGTGCATCCGGGCCCATTTCGGCGATTCCGTGCCTGTCCACGGTAGGCGCCGCCGCCGACGGGCGGGAAGCTGCGCAGGCCTCCATGTGGATAACCCGGACCGGCGTGTCCGGAGCACGGATGTCCGGTGCGCGGGACACGGGCCCGCTCTGTGCCATGATCGGGGAATGAACTCCGGATCACCGCGCCTTGGCACCGTCCGCACCCGGCGGAGCCGCCTGCGTTTTGCCGTGATGCTGCTCGCAGGGGTGCTGGCAGCAACGGCGGCGGCCCTGAGCGGTCACTTGGTGCAGGCTCCGGCGATTGGCTGGAGCAGCGCCGCCTTGACGTACATGGTCTGGGTCTGGCTGGTGATCGGGCGGCTGGAACCCCCGGCGACCCGGTCCCACGCCACTGCCGAGGACCCGTCCCGCAGCACCACTGACCTGCTGATCCTGGGCGCTAACGTCGCCAGCCTGGCCGCGGTGGCGGCCGTCGTCGTCGACTCCCACAGCAATACCGACGGCGCGTCCCGGCTCGGCGGCGGGCTGCTGGCGCTGGCCTCGGTGGCCCTGTCGTGGATGCTGGTCCAGACCCTCTTCACGCTCCGCTACGCCCAGCTCTACTACAGCACCGGCCCGAAGGCCGGCGCCGAGGTCGGCGGCATCGACTTCAACCAGACCCGGCCGCCGCAGTACACCGACTTCGCCTATCTGGCCACGAGTCTCGGAATGACGTACCAGGTCTCGGACACCGCCCTGAAAAACCATGGCATCCGTGCGGAGGCACTTAAGCACAGCCTGCTGTCCTACGTCTTCGGCACAGTCATCCTGGCCGCAACCATCAACCTCGTGATTGGACTGACCGCCTAGGGCTCGCGCCGCGCCTACGCCGCTGTCCGGAAGAAGTGCTCCGCCACCGTGGCCAGCCGGTGGGGGTCCTCCACCCCGCACAGTTCGCGGGCTGAGTGCATGGACAACAGGGGCACGCCGACGTCGACCGTCCTGATGCCCAGCCGGGTGGCCGTCAGCGGGCCGATGGTGGAGCCGCAGGGCATCACATTGTTGGACACGAATTCCTGGTACGGGATGCCGGCAGCGGAGCACAGACGCGCCCAGAGGGCCGCGCCTGGAGCGTCGGTTGCGTAGCGCTGGTTTGCGTTGATCTTCAGCAGCGGGCCGCCGTTCAGTGCCGGACGGTTGGCCGGGTCATGCCGCTCGGCGTAGTTGGGGTGCACGGCGTGGCCGGCGTCGGCGGAGACGCAGAACGACGCCGCGAAGGCCTGCCGCCGCTGGCTCGCCGAGGCCCCCAGCCCGTCCGAGATGCGCACGAGGACATCCTCAAGCATCGGTCCGCAGGCACCTGAACGGGAACCCGAGCCGATTTCCTCGTGGTCGAAGGCTGCCAGCACCGCGATCGGGGCGCCGTCGGGCAGCGGCCTTGAGGCGTGGGCGATCAGCGCCGTCAGCCCGGCGTGTGTGGCGGAAAGGTTGTCCAGCCGGCCCGAGGCGAAAAACTCGCCCTTGGCGCCGAAGACCCCGGGAGCCTGGGTGTCCGCGATGACGATGTCATAGCCGCCGATCTGCGCGGGATCCACGTCCGCGCCCCGGACGTGCCCGGCGAGCAGGCCCAGCAGGTCGGCCCCGGCCGGGTCGCCGAGCCCGAAGACCGGGTTCATGTGCTGTTGTTTGTCCAGAGCCAGTCCCTCGTTCACGGCCCGGTCCAGGTGGATTGCGAGCTGGGGGAACCGCAGCAGCGGACCCGTGGCGGTCAGGTGTTGCGTACCGTCGAGCATCACCAGGCGCCCGGCCAGCTGGAGTTCGCGGTCCAGCCACGAGTTCAGCAGGGGTCCGCCGTAGACCTCGACGCCGGCCTGGAGCCAGCCGAACTTGCCGGTCGTCGGCTTCGGCTTAAGTTTGAACGACGGCGAGTCCGTGTGGGCGCCCAGGATGTTGAAGGCGGTGGTGGGCCCGGCCTCCGCCGGCGTGACCCAGGCGATGAGGGCGCCGTCGCGGATGACATAGTGCTTGCCGGCCGCCGCGGCGCTGCCCGCGGTCCCGTCCCACGCCTGCAGCTCGTCCAGGCCGGTGAAACCCGCCTCGTCCAGCCGCCGGGCCGCCTCGTGCACTGCGTGGAAGCTCGACGGCGACGCAGTGACATACGCGCCGAGGTCATGGATGTGGTCTGCGGCGCTGGTCGGTGTTGGCATGGCTCCGAGTCTAGCCCCGCCCAGGTCTTGCACCGGGCCGCACCCGGACATGCCCTCCCCCGGCGTCGGGGCGTGGACATAGTGCCACTATGTCCATCCCTGGGCGCCGGAGGAGGGCATGTCCCGTGGGAATTACGACGCCGGACGGCCGGCGGCGGCGGTTTCTTCGAGATCGGTTTCGGCGGCGTCGGGCGCGGCAGTGCGTCCCGTGACAGGCATGGCGGAAGCGGTGCCGGTCTTGGTGTCCGGCGCGGCCGGACCGGTGCCGGACGTGACAGGCATCCCAGGCGTGGCGGCAGCGCCGACGGCGGCCTTCGTGCCGTGCTTGCGGTACCGCCAGAGGCCGATCCCCACCACGACGGCGCCGAGGGCCATCGAGAGCAGCAGGGATTCGCGGGTCGACTCCAGGATGACCATGCCGATCAGCAAGGCAACGATGCTGATGATGGCCACCCACGTCAGGTACGGGAAGAGCCACATCTTCAGCTCCAGGTCCTTGGCGGCCGCGCCCATGCGGCGGCGCAGGATCAGCTGGGAGCCTGCGATCACGAGCCAGACGAACAACGCGATGGCGCCGGAGGTGTTGACGAGGAACAGGAAGACCGTGTCCGGGGCGATGTAGTTCAGGCCGACGGTGATGAAACCGACCACTGTGGAGGCGAGCACTGCGGCGGCCGGCACGCCGCGCTTCGAGATCCGCATCCAGGCCCGGGGAGCGTCGCCGCGGCGCGACAGGGAGAAGAGCATACGGCTGGCAGTGTAGAGGCCGGAGTTCAGGCAGGAGAGCACGGAGGTCAAAACGACGATGTCCATGATGGTGCCGGCGCCGGGGATGCCGAAGAGCTCGATCACCGCGACGTAGGGGCTCTTGGCGACGGTGGCGGAGTTCCACGGAAGCAGGGTGACCACAATAGCGATGGAACCGATGTAGAAGACGAGGATGCGCCAGACGGTGGACTTCACGGCCTTCTTGACGGCGTCGACGGGGTTCTCGGATTCGCCGGCGGCAATCGTGGCGATTTCGGCGCCGAAGAAGGAGAAGACGACGACGAGGATGCCTGCAAGCACCGCACCGGGGCCGTTGGGCATGAACCCGCCGTTTTCGATGAGGTTGCTCAGGCCGGGTGCCGGCACGCCGGGAATGAGGCCGAGGATCGCGGCCACGCCGAAGATCAGGAACAGCACGATCGCCGCGACCTTGATGGAGGCGAACCAGAATTCAAACTCGCCGTAGGACTTCACGGAACCGAGGTTGGTCAGGGTCAGCAGGATCATCAGGGCGAGGGCCCAGACCCACTGGTCGATGCCCGGCACCCAGCGGTGCATGATGGCGGCGCCGGCCGTGGCCTCAATGCCGAGCACGATGATCCAGAACCAGGCGTAGAGCCAGCCGATGCTGAACCCTGCCCAGCGGCCCAGGGCCTTGTCGGCGTAGGTGGAGAAGGAGCCGGTCTCGGGGTTGGCCGCGGCCATTTCGCCCAGCATTCGCATCACCAGAATGACCACGAGTCCTGCCGCGGCGTAGGCGACGAGGATGCCCGGGCCGGCCTGCTGGATGGCGGCACCGGACCCGACAAACAGGCCGGCGCCGATCACGCCGGCGATGGCGATCATGGAAAGATGCCGTGGTTTCAGGGATTTTGAGAGCTGCTGGTCAGCGTGCATGGAAGCGCCGTCCTTCGGGGGATTGTCTGGGCAGGCCTGTGCGGTGAGGCGTGGCCCTCGTGTCTACAGCGGGCCGTGTGCCGCGCCACATCGTCGTCTCACACTAGACCGGCACACCACGGCCGCCGTTGTGCATTCCCACAAATGACGCCGTTCCATTCAGGGCGGGACTCTAACGCGGCACAGTAAGGCGCAACGGAAGTTGACCCTGGGGCAATTTTGTAATGTGCCTGAAACCACTGCTTCAGGGCTACCGGTCAGTACTCCGTGCTGCTGGGGACCACCAGCACGGCCTCATCCATCACCCGCGGATGCAGGAACAGATACCGCCGGGGCCTGCCCCGGCGGCGGGCGGCGATTTCAGCGAAGGACGCGTCACCCTGGCTGGCTGGCGCGTCCTTCACGGGCAAGGCGTGCTCTGAGCCTAGGCGGTGGGCTTCTGGTCCGGCCTAGACATCGCGCCTCTTCAACAGGAAGCCGGCGAGCAGGAGCGGAAGGACAACCCAGGCGCCCAGGACGAGGGCGGCCTGCCAGGCTTCCAGGGTGTCAGGCACGTGTTCCGCCGCGGTGAGGGGGCTGACCGTGTTCCCGGGCAGGTACTTCCGTGCTTCCACGAAGAAGTCGCCCGGAATCAGCTGGAACGCGATCGGGGCGACGAAGAACAGGCCCACCAGGCTCATGATGCCGCCTGCCGAATTGCGGATCAGGGTGCCCAGGGACATCCCGATTGCGGCGACCGCGGCGACGTAGATGCTGTTGACGATGAGCAGTTTGACCGACTGCGGGCTGCCCAGATCCAGCGTGAGGTTGTAGTTGTCGAGGATCGGGACGGAGACGAGTCCGGCGAGCAGGGTGGAGAAGCCCGTGATGACGAACGAGGTCAGCACAACGACGAGCAGCTTGGCCGCAAACGCCGGAATGCGCTTCGGCACTGCGGCGAAAGTGGACCGTGCCATGCCGGTGGTGAACTCGGAGCTCATCAGCAGCACGCCAAGTGAACCGAGGATCAACTGGGCAAAAGCGATGCCGGAGGTCGGCACGCTGACCGCGAGGTCGCCGCCCTGGGCCGCGATCCTGGCGGCGGCCTGCGGGTCCCTGCCTGCCGCCTGCGAGAACTGGCCCGTTCCCCAGGCGGAAAGGGCGCCGAAGCCCACCATGACAAGGACAGTGGCGCCGAGCAGGATCAGCGTGGACAGCAGGGTCCGGAACTTAATGAATTCGGAGTTGAGTACGCGCAGGAAGCTGGGTCCGGGACCGGAGCTGCTGCCGTCGCCGGAGCGTTCGGGGCGGACATCGGTGCCGGCGTGCGCGCCGCGGCGCGAAGGTGTGGGTTCGAGAGTAGTGGAGCTCATGGCCTAGTTGCCTCCGGACTGGACGGGAGCGGCGGCACCCGAGGTGATCAGCGAGTGGTATTCGACTTCATCCTTGGTCAGTTCCATGTAGGCCTCCTCGAGGCTGGCCTGAAGCGGGGTGAGTTCGTAGATCATGACATGGCTATCGAGAGCGGTGCGGGCAATCTGCCGCGGATCCAGGCCCTTGACCTCCAGCAGTTCGTTCTCCTGGACCTCAACAGAGGCTCCGGTCCCGGCCAGCAGATTCATGAGCCGGTCAGGCTGGTCGGTGCGGACGCGGGTGCGGCTCTGGCCCTTGCCGGTGATGATCTCCTGGATCGGCGCATCGGCGATGATCCGTCCGCGGCCGATCACGATCAGGTGGTCCGCCGTGACGGCCATTTCACTCATGAGGTGGCTGGAGAGGAACACCGTGCGTCCCTCAGAGGCGAGGTATCTGACGAGGTTGCGGACCCAGACCACACCCTCCGGGTCGAGGCCATTGACGGGCTCGTCCAGAATGATGGTCTGCGGATCGCCGAGCAGCGCGGCGGCGATCCCCAGCCGCTGGCCCATGCCGAGCGAGAAACCCTTGACCTTTTTCTTGGCCACGTCGGCCAGGCCGGTCATGTCGATGACCTCGTGCACGCGCGTCTTGGGGATGCTGTGCGTTGCCGCCATGGCGAGCAGGTGGTTGTACGCGGACCGGCTGGTGTGCACGGCCTTGGCGTCGAGCAGGGCGCCGACGTCGCGCAGCGGAGCGGCGTGACGGGCGAAGGGGGAGCCGTTGACGGTCACCGAGCCCGACGTCGGCCGGTCCAGCCCCATAATCATGCGCATGGTGGTGGACTTGCCGGCCCCGTTGGGACCCAGGAAGCCGGTGACGCGGCCGGCTTCGACCGTGAAATTGACGCCGGCAACGGCGGTCTTGTCGCCATAAACTTTGGTCAGGCCTCTTGCTTCGATCATGGAAGCGTTCCTTTGCGTAGCAGGGGATTTCCGGACCGCCGTGATCAATGGTCCGGGCTACACCCCACGCTACAGACGCAGCCCGTGCATTTCGACGGTCTCAGGGATGATTCAGGGGCGAGGTCAGGGTAGTCCGGGAGGATGACTCGGGAGCAGACTCAGGGTGCCGGCGAATAGTACGTCAACTCCCCGCGCCGGACCGTCAAGTCGACTCGCCGCACGCCGGGCATGACCTCGCCGTCCACAGCCAGGACCATGGTCGAATTCCCCGGCTCCACGGTGATCTTGTCCGTTTCGGTCAGGTGCATGATCTTGGAGGTGGCCACGGTCCCCGTCAGCACCGCCCAGAGCAGGCGAAGCCGCGCAAAGGACTCGTCGGCCGTGATCATCCGCAGGTCCAGGACGGCGTCGTCCAGCACGGGACGCACGAGCGGGGCGTGGTCGCGCGGGTAGTACCGGCCGCGGCCGATGTACATGATCCAAAGCCTGTGCCGGACGCCATTGACGATCAGCGTAGTGGGGGTGCCTGCGGCGAAGGTCCTGAACATCGCCACCACACCGGCCAGGGGCTTACCCAGCGCCGGCTGAAGCTGCTCCCGGCGCCGGACCAGATTCGGGTAGAGGCCGATGCTGGCAGTGTTGAGCATGGTCAGCTCGAGGTGTTCGGGGCTGTCGGGAAGGCCGCGTTCGACGGCCACGTGCCCCACGTCGGCCAGCGCGGCTTCACCCCGGGAGGCCGCTGCAACGGCAGCCTCCAGCGTGGGCGTTCCGGCATCGCGGGCAAAGTGGTTCAGCGTTCCGCCCGGCAGGACGAGCAGCGGAAGGGAGTGCTCGACGGCGGCAGCAGCGGCAGTACCGACGGTCCCGTCGCCGCCCCAGACGCCGAGGGCCACGATGCCGGGCCGGGTTGCCACGCCGGCGATTCCCGTAGCGACGTCCTCGTCCTGGGCGATCTCCTTAATATACGCTTTGGGGAATACTTTCTGGAGGGCATCCGCGGTCTCGTCGGCGTAAGAACCACCGAGGGTGTTCACGGCGATGCCCAGCCCGTGCCCGTCGGGCAGCTCGACCGTCCGGACGGCGGTGCGGCGGGTGTCCGGGAACGGGGGGCGGACCGGCCACCACTTTCTCGTCACCATCGCGGCCCCCGCGCCGATCGCCGAGCCGAACAGTACGTCGGAAGGCCAATGCGCTCCGGTGTGGACCCGGGAGTAGGCGACACCCGCGGCGGCGGGTGCCAGTGCGACCCCCAGGGCCGGGCGCACCATTCCGACGCCGAGCGCGAAGGCGACGGCTGAAGCGGAGTGGCCGGAGGGCATGGACGAACTCGTGGGCTGCGGGTGGACGAACCGGAAGGTTGGCAGGTGCTCTGGAAGGGGGCGTGCCCGGGGCAGCAGGGACTTGAAAACCAGATTTGTGACACCGGACGCCACACCTTGCGCCAGGACGCCGTGGAGGGCAGCTCGCCGGGTCTTCCCCGGCACCAGGGCCAGGACGCCGGCAATCCCGAGCCACAGTTTCCCGTTGGTCGCGGCCGCGGACAACGCCCGGAAGAACTCGTCGTGGCTACCGCCCGGCAGGGCCGACACCGCCCGCACCAGTCTGCGGTCGAACTTCTCGAGCCGGCCCGGCGCTTTCCTCAGCATGCTTCGCATCTGTCCACCTTACTGCCCGGCCGGGGGGCGCGGCCGGTGGATGGGGGGGCGATCACCCCGAGTGCTGGCCCCTCAGCGATTCCCCGCGGCTCCTCATCCGGCGCGCAGGGGCTTCGCGGCGCCGGCGAGCAGCAGCGCAACCAGAATCGGGACCCCGATAGCTAGCAGGGCCAGCCTGATTCCGTTCGCATCGCCAAGGTAGCCGAGCAACGGCGGACCGGCGAGGAACGAAATGTAGCCCAGCGTCGAGACGACCGACACGCGGGCGGCGGCGTGCCTGGGCTCGTCCGCTGCTGCCGACATGCCGACCGGGAACGCGAGGGCTGCTCCCACTCCCCACAGCACGGCTCCGGCGGTGGCCAGCCAGATGTTACCCGCAAACACGAACAGCCCCAGCCCTGCCGCGGCCGCGGCCATGCTGGCGCGGAGGACCGCGACACGGCCATAGACGTCGATCGCGCGGCCGCCGAAAAAGCGCATGGCCGTCATCGCCAGCACGAAGGCTGCAAACAGCAGAGCACCCGTGGACTGCGAGGCCCCGAGCCCGTCTACAGACGCCTTGGCGATCCAGTCGTTGCCGGCGCCCTCTGTCAGTGTGGCGCCGAGGACCACGACGCCGATCAGCAGGGTACGGCCATCCCGCCAGGCCGCCCCGGCCGTGCGCGCAGTCTCATCTCCCGACGCCGGAGGGGACGCCGGGACGTGCGGCAGGAAGTACCTCGGAGCCACGGCGGTCAGCACCGCAACCACCGCCGCGATGGCAAGCAAGTGCACCGGCAGCCCGACGCCCAAACCGGACAAGCCCGCGCCGATGAGGGCGCCCAGGAAGGCTCCGCCGCTGAAGGCCGCGTGGAACTGCGGCATGATGGTGCGCCCGAGCCGGTGTTCGACGTCGGCCCCTTCGATGTTCTGGGAAACGTCCCACAGGCCGATTCCGATCCCGAAGAAGAACAGCGCGATTGCCGTCCCCGGAATGGATGCCGCCAGCAGCGAGAGGGCCACTCCCACGCCGGCCGCGGCCGCCAGCAGACCGGCGGTCCGTACCGCGTTGGCCGTTCCAATCCGGCCCACCACATGCCCTGCGGTGGGCAGCGCAATCAGCGAGCCGACGGCCACGCACAGCAAGAGGGTTCCCATCTGCCCCGAGGTGATGCGCAGGATGTCCGTGACCGCCGGGATGCGTGCCGCCCAGCTGGCGAAGACGAGTCCGTTGATGCCGAACACCAGAAACGTCGCCCCTGTCGCGGACTTGAGCTGAAGGTCTGTCGCGGTTTTGGTCATTCGATCACTGCTTCCGGCGGGTGTCGGGCAAGTTGGGCCAGTTGTGCATCTAATCATCTGCTGCGCAGCGACTCGGGGTCATTCCGCGCCCAAGAACGGCCGCGGACTGGGCGGTATGTGACCCCGCGTTGCTGGGAAGGCTGCGTTGCTGTGGGTCAGCGGGCGCGCTCGACGCGTTTTTCGTCCCAGACGGGCTCGGCGGACTCATAGACCTTGCCGTCGGAGCCGAAGACCAGGAAACGGTCGAAGGTGCGGGCAAACCAGCGGTCGTGCGTGACCGCCAGGACGGTGCCCTCGAAGTGGTCGATGGCCCGTTCCAGGGCCTCGGCCGAGTGCAGGTCCAGGTTGTCGGTCGGCTCGTCCAGGAGCAGGAGCGTTGCACCGGAGAGCTGCAGCAGCAGGATCTGGAACCGGGCCTGCTGGCCGCCGGAGAGGGATTCGTACTTCTGTTCCGACTGCGAAGCGAGTCCGTAGCCGTCCAGGGCTCCCGCAGCGGCTTCCCGGCCCAGCCCGGAGCGGTGCTCGTCGCCGCGGTGCAGGATTTCCAGCAGGGTCTTGCCCAACAGATCGGGCCGGACGTGGGTCTGGGCAAAGAAGCCGGGCCGGATGCGGGCCCCGAGCTTCACGGTGCCTTCGTGCGGCACTTCGGCGATATCGACGTCGGACACGGGCAGGTGCTCCCGCTCCGGGTCGGTGCCGCCGGTGGCAAGCAAGCGCAGGAAGTGGCTCTTGCCGGAGCCGTTGGAGCCCAGGACGCCGACACGGTCGCCAAACCAGACCTCCGTGGAGAAGGGCTGCATGAGTCCGGTGAGTTCCAGCTTTTCGGCCACGATGGCGCGCTTGGCAGTGCGCCCGCCCTTGAGCCGCATCTGCACGTTCTGCTCGATCGGCAGGGCCTCGGGCGGCCCGGCTTCGAGGAACTTCGCCAGTCGGGTCTGCGCCGCATGGTAGCGGTTGGCCATGTCGGAACGGAACGCGGCCTTGTTCTTGTACATGTTGACGAGTTCTTTGAGCTTTACGTGCTCCTCGTCCCAGCGTTTGCGCAGTTCCTCGAAGCGGGCGTTGCGGTCCGCGCGGGCGTCGACGTACGAGCCGAAACCTCCGCCGTGGATCCATGCCCCGGCGCCGTTGATGCCCGGCTCCAGGGTGACGATCCGCCCCGCGGCGTTGTTCAGCAGCTCTCGGTCGTGGCTGATGAAGAACACGGTCTTCTTCGAATCGTTGAGTTTGGCCTCAAGCCAGCGCTTGCCGGGGACGTCGAGGTAGTTGTCCGGTTCGTCCAGGAGCAGCAGCTCGTCCGGGCCGGCGAAGAGCGCCTCGAGCACCAGCCGTTTCTGCTCGCCGCCGGAGAGGCTCGACGCCGGGCGGTGCTGTGCGCGGTCGAAGGGCACCCCGAGCGCGGCCATGCAGACCTCGTCCCAGACCGTTTCGACGTCGTAGCCGCCGGCGTCGCCCCAGTCCACGATCGCCTGGGCGTAGGCCATCTGGGTGGGTTCGTCGTCGTGCTCCATCATGGCGAGTTCGGCCTCGTCGACGGTCCGCGCGGCAGTGGCCAGCGCGGGCGGGGCAGCAGAGACCAGCAGGTCGCGGACCGTGGAGTCGTCCCGGACCTGGCCCACGAACTGGCGCATGATGCCCATGTTGCCGGAGCGGCCGATCACGCCTTCATCCGCAACGAGGTCGCCGGAGATGATCCGGAACAGCGTCGTTTTGCCGGTACCGTTGGGCCCGATCAGCGCCGTCTTGGTGCCGTCCGGGACCTTAAAGGTCACCCCGTTCAGGAGCTGGGTGCCGTCGGAGAGGAAGTAGTCGATGCCGGAAACGTCAATATGAGCCACGCAGTCAATCTTCCCACGTGCATCTTCCCGCGACAGCGGACGCTCCTCACGGGCGTGCGGGAGCGTCCGCCGATTCGCTACCGGAACTGCGGGAGCGTCCGCCGATTCGCTACCGGAACTGCGGGAGGGTCCGCCGATTCGCTACCGGAACTGCGGGAGGGTCCGCCGATTCGCTACCGGAACTGCGGGAGGGTCGGCTCAGCCGGCCTGGGTGAGGAACTGCTTCAGCAACGGCCCGGAGGTCGTGGCACCCAGGCCGCCGTCGTCCACGAACACCGCGACGGCGAGGTCTCCATGCACTGCCACGATCCAGGCGTGGGTCTTCGGCGGGTCATCCGTGCCGAATTCGGCGGTGCCGGTCTTGGCACCCACCGGCGCGCCCGGCACGGAGGCAAGGAAGCCGGCGTGGCCGGAAGTCACGACGGCGCGCATCATGTCCGTCAAATAGGCCGCTTCCGCGGCCGTCACCGGCGTGCCGGAGGTCTTCGCGGGGGCGGGTGGGGACGTTGACGCGTCGCCGGCCGCTGTTGGCGAGGCCGGTGGCGAGGCCGGGGCCGAGCCTGTCGCCGCGGGGCTGCCGGGCGCGGGGGGCTGGGCGCCGGCGGAGGCGTTCGGATTCAGCACCAGCTGCGCCGAAACGGGCGCTCCCTTGGCGACCGAGCCGGCCATGATGGCGGCCGCGAGCGGGGAGAGCAGGACCTTGCCCTGCCCGATCATGGAGGCGGCGTGTTCGGTGCCCTCGGCCGCGCCCGGGACGGAACCGAGGAAGGCCGCGGCACCCAGTGCCGGCGCCTCGACGGCGACCCCGAGGGAGGTGGCGGCGGCTTCCAGCTGCGCCTGGGTGACCTTGTCGCGCGCATTGATGAAGGCGGTGTTGCAGGAATGCGCGAAAGCCTCGCGGAGGGTCACTGAGCCCAGCGAGGACGCGGGGTACCCCTCAGCGTTCTTGAACGTCCGCCCGTCCACCGTCAGGGTCGGGGTACATTCGACCTTGGAGTCAGGGGTCATTCCGTTGCGGAAGAGCGCCAGGGAATCCACCATCTTGAAGATTGAACCCGGCGCGTACTGGCCAAGCATGGCCGTGTCGTAGCCGTTGCTGCCGGGCCCGGAAGCGGCCGCGAGGACGGCACCGGTCGACGGGCGGAGCGCCACGATGGCCGAGGCCGGACCGACCTTGCCCAGGACGTCCTCCGCCAGCTGCTGGAGCTTCGGATCGAGCGTGGTCTTCAGCGGGGTCCCGGGCTTGATCGGCTCCTGGAAAAGGATCCGGCGCGGGTCAGCGGCCGCCGCCTTGATCTCCTCTGCCGTCAGGCCGGACTTCTGGGCCCGGATCACGATGCCCTCGGAACCGCGCAGCTGCGCGTCATATTGCTGCTCGAGGCCGCCGTTGCCGGTGGTGTCCCCGGGCTTGAGCGCGCCGCCGGACTTCTCGATCTGTTCCGCGCTGGCCTCGGCGGCAGTTCCCAGCAGGGCCCGCGCGAACGTGCGGGTGGGGGCCAGCGGCAGCATGTCGTTGATGGCCCGGCCGCCGGGAACCGCTGCGATCTGTTCGTCGGTGATGGTCCGGCTGCCGTCTTCGCGCAGCGTAATGGCGGGAACGAACGCCTGGGCCCCGGCTGCCGCCACCTGCTTGGAGTACGCGGCCGCGTCCACGCCGACCAACTGGGCGAGCTTGGTCGCGGAGTCCGCGGCATCGGCCCCGCCGAGCTGGGGCTTGTCGATGCCGACGTTCACCACCGGCCGGTAAGTGACCAGCGGGACGTCTCCCGCGCCGAGGATGGGTGCCCGCTGTGGTGTCTCGGTGGATGCGCTGAGGACTTCCCCGTCGGCCAGGTCCGGCACCAAAATGGCTGGATTCCAGACGGTGAGCCATTTGTCGCCCGCCTTCTTCAGCTGGGCGGAAACAGTGTATTTCCACTCGTCGGCGCCCACCTTCCAGGTGTAGTTGAGCGGGACCTTAGCCGTGTCGGCATCCAGTTTCAGCTCTCCGGCCTCCACCGACGGCTTGGCCGGATCGAGCGCCTTGAACACCTCTTTGAGCTGGTCGTTTGCCGCCCCGGAGTCCTTGCCGTCAAAAGCGACGGAGCCGATGTCGAGCGCGGCTACCCCGGAAGCGAGCTTCTTCGCGGCGTCCTGGGCGCCGGAGCGCCCGTCATCGCAGGCCACCAGCGAGGCGCCAAGAACGAGACCCACAAGGGCGAGTGAAAGTTTTGATGAGTTCCCCATCGCGCCATTATGCACTGAGCTGGGGACAACTCCCTTGTCACATGACGCAGGCACATGATGCAGGCACATGGCGCAGGCACATGATGCTGGGCCGCCGCCAGCGGGTAACGGGGCTCAGGTCCGCCGGATGACCCGGCGCTGCGTCGCGACGGAGATCGCCGCGGTGCGGTTGTCCACGCCGAGCTTCCCGTAAATGTGCACCAGGTGGGTCTTGACCGTGGCCTCGGAGATAAACAGCTGCTTCGCAATGGCCCGGTTGCCCATGCCGGTGGCCAAGAGTTCCAGGAGCTGGATCTCGCGGGCGGTCAACGCCGGCTCCGGATTCCGGATCCGGCCCATGAGCCGCGCGGCCACTTCGGGTGCCAGGGCCGTCTGGCCGGCAGCGGCGGAGAGCACCGCCTGGCGGATCTGTTCCGGCGGCGCGTCCTTAAGCATGTAGCCGCTGGCGCCGGCTTCCACGGCGGCGAGGATGTCCGCGTCGGAGTCGTACGTGGTCAGGATGAGCGCGGTCGGGGCCGGCTGTCCCGCTTCGCCGGCCTTGATCCTGCCGGTCGCCGTAACGCCGTCCATGCCGGCACCCATTTGCAGGTCCATCAGCACGACGTCGACCGGCTCACCGAGGGTGCGGAGCCTGGCCAGCTCTGCCAGCGCCGCACCGCCGTCGGAGGCCTCAGCGGCAACCCGGATGCCCGCAAAATCGCTCAACATGGCCCGCAGCCCGGCCCGCACCACCGGGTGGTCATCCACAAGGAGCACCCGGATGTCGTTCACTGGCTTGCCTTGTCTGCAGCCGGGTCGGCGCCGGCCCCGGTTCCGAGCGGCAGGCGGATGGCCACCACAGTGCCCTCGCCCTCGGTCGATTCGATGTCCAGGCTGCCGGCCGCACGGCGCTGCGCCGCGAGAAGATCGGGATCATCTTCCAGCAACCGAACCTCCTGCCGTCGCTGACCGCGGTGGAGCAGCTCGCGATTGGTGACCACCTCCGCGGGAAGCCGGCCTCGGGGGCGTCCTGTCGAAACGGCCGCACCAGCTCTCGGGCGGGCAGCGTCAGCGCGTCAACATTCCCCGCGCACTCATGGGCAGCCCCGCGCTGCTGCTCGTCGACGAGCCGACGGCGGCCCTGGACCACGAACGTGGCGAGGCCATCGTTTCACTGCTGCGGCAGGTCACCGACGAATTCAATGTCGCAACGGTCATGGTTACCCACGAGACGGAGTTTGTCCGGCTGACGGACGCGAGGGCGATCATGCGGGACGGCCGGCTCTCGGCAGCGCGGCTGGTGGGCTCTTAGGGTTCGAAGCCCAGGTCCGGCACGGGCAGACCGAACATGTCTTTAAGGGCATGCCTCGCCGCATGGTAGCCGGGCATCCCGGTGACGCCAGGGCCCGGCGGCGTCGAGGACGAGCACAGGTAGACGCCCGGCAGGGGCGTCCGCCACGGCACCGGACCGACGACCGGACGCCGTAGCAGGCCCGGGACGTCCATCACGCCGGCACTGAAGTCCCCGCCCACGTAGTTCTCGTTGTACGCCGCCAGCCCGGCCGCCGTCGTCACCTTGAACTCGACGATGATGTCCCTGAATCCGGGAGCGAAGCGTTCAAGCTGGGCGATGACGGCCTCGCCCATGTCCACGGCGGAACCGGCCGGAACATGGCAGTAGCTCCAGAGCACCTGCCGGCCGGCCGGAGCACGTCCGGGATCGAAGCGTGACGGCTGGGAGACCAGGACGAACGGCCGGGCTGGGTGCCGGCCCGCCGCCACCTGGTTTTCCGCCTCGGCCATCTCATGCCTCGTCCCGCCCACGTGGACTGTCCCGGCGTCCGCCAGTCCGGGGGCCGCCCACGGTACGGGGCCGGAGAGGATGAAGTCGACTTTGCAGGCTGCGTTCCCGAACCGGAAGGATTCCAGCGCCCGGCGGTAGCGTGCCGGAAGCCGTCCCTCCGCGAGCCGCAGGAGCCCGGGAGGGGCAACGTCAAGCAGGGTGGCTCTCGCGGGGGGCAAATCGGCCAGGGATCCGATCCGGTTTCCGGTCTCGACGACGCCGCCATGGGCTTCGAGGTCCGCGATGAGGGCCTGCGCGATTGCGGCCGATCCGCCCTGCGGAATGGGCCAGCCCGCGGCATGGCCCAGCGCGCCCAGCACCAGGCCGGCGGCTGCCGCAGCCAGGGCAGGCAGCCGTCCGACGGCGTGGGCTGCGGCGCCGGTGAGCAGGGCCGGGGCCAGTTCCTCCCGGAACCGGGCACCCCACAGCGGCGAACCTTGCTCCAGCGTCCTGAGGCCGAACACGCCGGCGGCCGCAGGGTCCCTCGGTACCCGAAGGAGCTGATTCAGGGCCACGTCCGTGATGCCTTCCACGCGTCGGACCAGGGGCGCCATCAGTCGGCCATAGGCAGCGCCGTCCCGCCCCAGCCCGGCAACTGTCCGGTCGAGGGAACGGTAGGCCAGTGCTGCCCGGCCACCGTCGAGGGGGGAGCCGTACGAGACCTCGGGCGCGCTGAGGATGATGCGTCGGGAGAGTTCGAACTCCCGGAAGAAGGGGGACGCGAGTGCCATCGGATGCACTGCAGAGCAGACGTCGTGGAAATGGCCCGGCTCCATCAGTTCGGCGGTGCGAAGGCCGCCTCCGGGCGTGGGGGCGGCCTCGTATACGTGCACGTTGAGCCCGGCCCGCGCCATCGTCACTGCTGCGGCCAGCCCGTTCGGGCCGGAGCCGACGACGGCGACGTCAGGCATCGGCCGTCGCCTTCCGCCAGGGCAGCAGGGAAGCCGAGGGCCGCAGGGGATCCAGCCGCAACCAGTCCGGGGCACGGTCGAAGGGGCCCCCGTGGGGATCATCCATGTCATGGCGGCGGATGACGTCATAGCCGGGGTCCCAGATGTCCCAGGCCACACGGACCATCAGGTATACGGTGGCGAGCATGTGGAAGGCCACGGCAAGGACGTAGTACGGCATGTCGATGTTGTGTTGGGCCGCGCCGCCGCTCGTCACCTGCCCCAGGTACATCCAGACGGCAGCCCAGTGCAGCCCTTCGACGGCCTGCCAGAGAAGGAAGTCGCGCCAGCGTGGACGGGCGAGGGCGACCAGGGGGATCAGCCATAGGACAAACTGCGGGGAGTACACCTTGTTGGTGAGGATGAACGCCGCGACGATCAGGAAGGCCAGCTGCGCGAGCCTGGGGCGCCGGGGTGCCGTGAGGGCGAGCACGCCAACCAGGATGCAGGCCAGCAGGAACACGTTTAACGCCGCGGAGTTGATGGCTTCAGCCTGCAGCGGTGTCCAGCCCAGGCGCCCGGCCACCAGGTTGTAGGCGAACCACAGGGAGCTGTAGCCCGCAGGCCGTTCCTGGGTGAACTGGTAGAAGTACTTCCAGCCGTCCGGGTTCAGGGCGGCTACCGGAAGGTTGATCGCCAGCCAGGCGGCTGCCGCCGCACCGGCGGTGACCAGGACCGCCCGGAAGCGGCCGGTCCGCAGGGACAGCAGCAGGATGGCGCCCAAGATCAGCAACGGGTAGAGCTTCATCGCCGTGCCGAGGCCGATGAAGATCCCGGCAAGGACCAGCTTGTTGCGGGAAAAGAAGTACATCCCGGCGGCCAGCAGGCCGACAGCCCACATGTCCCAATTGATGACGCCCGCCAGGACAATTCCGGGGGCGAGGGCCACCATGGCGGCGTCCCAGGGCCGCCGGCGCGTCATCCGTGCCGTGGCGAGGACCGTGACGATCCAGACTGCCGCGATCAGCGTGGCGTTGATATCGAAGTAGGCCAGGGCGCGCGGGCTGCTGGCGCCGGTGCCCGGGACCAGCAAGGCTGTGGCGCCGGCGATGAACCCCATGAGCACGGGATATTCAAAGAAGCTGCCGTGCGTGATGAAGGGGAAGGCGCCGTCGGCAAGTCCGCGGTTCCGGAACAGCTCCGGGAAGTCGGAGTAGCACGTGGCGTAGAACTGTCCGGGGGATTCCCAGCCGTTGATGCGGCAGTAATTCTTGACCAGGATCCCCGTCAACGCGGCCAGGACGGTGAGCAGGACCAGAACCCGTTCCACGGTGAAGAATCCCGGCGAGACAATGCCCGGTGCCGAGCGGTGGCCCATGGGACCGCCGATTAGCTCTGTGAAGTTCCGTAGCAGCAGGTCGCTGCGGCTCGGGATGACCAGTCGGGCCCGTTTGCGGTGCTCCGGCGGCTTTGTCTCCTGCATGCCCTTGAGCTTACCGGGGCTGCCGCTGCCGGTCGCGCTTCGGCCGGGCCCGGAAGGTCGATTCGCCGCCGGCGCTTAACTGCGGGAGCCCACGCGTCGCCGCGTGGGCTCCTTGCAGACCGGTTCCGATGTCAGCCATCAGATCCTCCTTCGCTGAGCACAGTCCTGCTGAGGCACGTTTCCGCGCGCTGATGGTGCGCGGCGGCGGAAGCCCGTCGCTCAGCGGAGCAGGCCGATCTCGCGCATTGCGGCGAAGACGTCCTCGCGTTTCTGGTCGAGCAGCGCTCCGTTGAAACGGGTAGCTTCCCTGCGCGCCGGCTTCCTCGAAAAGATCAGGACGTCGTGGAGCTTTTTCATCATGGTTGTCACCTCCCGTCGGTGGCTTGGCTTGGGCGACAGCGGCAGCGCCTCTGTCCGGCCGGGGCTGGTGTTGGTGGCGATCGACACGATGGACCTTTCTTTGGGCGGTGTTGTGTCTTTAGCCAGTGCTGCGCCTTAGTGCAGCACTGCTGCAATGAATAGAATTGGGCATGGCAAATAAAGCCCTATTCATCAGAAGAACAACGGTTTTTCGGGTACGGCAATTAGCGTCCACTAATGGGGCAATAACTGGTCCGTAAATGCCCGGCAGCGGGATATGTTTCGCCGGAGCGAGGAATGGCCCCTGGCCGCGGTAGCGCGATGAACCCCAACAAGAAGCTGGGTTCCGAACTATGGGGTGCTGCGCAACCGCGAGGGTCCGCTTGTCCGGGCTGCTGCATAAGGACCTTCCTCATGGGAGGTCCCGCCTGTCACCTGGGCTCCGCCGGCCTGGCGGTGACGCCTAGACGGGGAGCGGGTGAATCAGGAGGCAGTCATTCCGGGAATCGGGCGCGGTTCAGCGACAGTGGCCGGGGAAGAGGCAGAGGTGACTTTCCATCCGCTAGTCAAAGTATTCATTTTCCCAACCTCCTTTTCCGTCCTGCCGTGGCTCCGGCTGACTGGCCGGGCGACGCGCGCCATGTCCCCGGCAAGACGCTCTGGGGACAGAAACAAAACTACCCTACGAATACAGCAGGTGACTACTGAATTCATAAAGTTTTTTGGAAGTTCTTTCCTTGAATGTATTTACAGGCCCCAGCGGACGATCGCCGGCGTTTTCTTATCCCAACCCAGGGTGCAGACTTTGGCGGTACCCAGCACAAAGTGCCGGCCCTCGCGGGGATCGAGTCCGAGCCACCTGGCGGTCAGGATGCGGGAGAAATGTCCGTGCGCGACGATCAGCACGTTATCCAGGCCGGATTCCAGCACCCGGGCCACGATCTTGTCGGCCCGCGCGGCGACGTCGTCGAGCGCTTCACCGTTGGGGACGCCGTGCGTCCAGATCAGGTATTCGGGGTTGTCCTTGCGGATGAGGTCTGAGCTGA
This sequence comes from Arthrobacter sp. 10N418, assembly GCF_056394725.1. NCBI lineage: Bacteria > Bacillati > Actinomycetota > Actinomycetes > Micrococcales > Micrococcaceae > Arthrobacter > Arthrobacter sp. 10N418. The sequence goes on along the minus strand of NZ_JBFTIK010000007.1, from coordinate 114,977 downwards.
TGCCCTCGTAGTCGCCGTAGTCCCATTCCACCGCCAGCGGCTCCAGCTGGGCATCGGGGTAGCCGGCGAGCTCGGCGGTCCGGCGTGCGCGGCGCAGGGGGGAGGTCAGCACGAGGTCAAAGTCGACAGTCTCGAGAACCTTGCGCGCCTCCACGGCCTGCTGCTCGCCCTCCACCGTGAGCGGCATGTCGGTGAGCCCGGTGTACTGCCCGCTCTTGGACCACTCGGTTTCACCATGCCGCAGGATCCACAGCTGCGGACGCGGGCCGTTGGAAGGTGCAATCACTTAGGGCTCCTCAGTGGTGGACAGTTCGACGGCGGCTGAAGACTCGGGCTGAGCTGCCCACCATTCTCGAATTTTAGCCTCCGCCACGGCGGGATCAAGCGGGCCGTGCTCCATTCGTTCTTCCAGCAGGAACTTGTAGGCGCGGCCCACGACGGGCCCGGGTTTGAGTCCAAGGAGTGCCATGATCTGCCCGCCGTCCAGGTCCGGGCGGACGGCTTCAAGGGATTCCCGCTCCCGCAGGGCCGCGATCCTGGCTTCCAGGTCGTCATAGGCGAAGGATAGACGGTCCGCCTTGCGCTGGTTCCGGGTGGTGACATCAGAGCGGGTGAGCCTGTGGAGCCGCTCCAGCAGGGGGCCGGCGTCAGTGACGTACCGCCGGACGGCGGAATCGCTCCAGCCCGCCTCGCCGTAGCCGTAAAACCGCATATGCAGCTCCACGAGCCTGCCGACCGCCTTAATGGTGTCGTTGTCGAAACGGAGTGTCTTCATCCGCTTGGCGGTCAGTTTGGACCCCACCATGTCGTGGTGGCGGAAGCTCACCGCGCCGCCGGGTTCGAAGCGTCGCGTAGCCGGCTTGCCGACGTCGTGCATGAGCGCCGCAAACCGCAGCACAAAATCAGGGCCGGGAACGTCGCCGTCCGCGCCCGTTTCCAGTTCCGCGGCCTGCTCCAGGACCTGGAGCGAATGCTGGTAGACGTCCTTGTGGCGGTGGTGCTCATCGGATTCGAGGCGCAGGGCCGAGACCTCGGGCAGGACAAACTCCGCGAGCCCGGTGTCCACCAGCAAGTCCACACCGGCGCGGGGATGGGCGGCGCAGATGAGCTTGACCAGTTCGTCGCGCACGCGCTCGGCCGAAATGATGGTGATCCGTTCGGCCATCCGGGTCATGGCCTCGCGGACGTCCTCGCGCAGGCTCACGCCCAGCTGGGCCGCGAAACGGGCGGCGCGCATCATGCGCAACGGATCGTCGGAGAAGGACGTTTCCGGCGGTCCCGGAGTGGCGAGGACGGAGGCGTGCAGGTCCCGGACGCCGCCGAAGGGATCTACGAGGTCCAGCATCGGCAGGCGCAGCGCCATGGCGTTGATGGTGAAGTCCCGCCGCAGGAGGTCATCCGTCAGGGAATGCCCGAACGCCACCACGGGTTTGCGGGAGTCGGGATCGTAGGCGTCGGCCCGGTACGTGGTGATCTCGATCTGGAATCCGCCCTTGCGCATCCCAATGGTGCCGAAGGCGCGCCCGATCTCCCAGTAGTTGTCCGCCCACTTCCTGATCAGCGCCACTGTCTGGTCCGGGGTCGCGTCCGTGGTGAAGTCCAGGTCGGGGGACACCCTTCCGAGAAAGAGGTCGCGGACAGGTCCGCCAACGAGGGACAGTTCATGGCCGGCGTCGACGAACCGCTGCCCAAGCTCCAGAACCACCGGGTCCACCTGGAATTCAACGGTGTGGGTGTCAATCTTGTGATGTGCGTGCGCCATAGTTTCTTAAGCTTGTCAGAAAACCGCGCGAGCACCACACCGGATCCGTCGCATAATCCCGGCGTTGGCCCCGGACGGGACCGGGCAAGGACCGCGGCGCCGGCAAACCACTTTCCCGGCCGTCCACTTTGGAGCCATGTTTAGGTCATCATCAGCGGACAAGAGTAGTTAGAGTGGACTTCATGGCCCACCCCGTACCGAGCGCTCCCGGCAGGAGGACAAACGCACCGTTGCCATCGGCAATCGGTGCCAATGTCGCGCCCGTCCAGCACACGGGACAGGCCTCCCTGCCCACCGTGGAGGAAATCTCTGCCGGCGGCGTCGTGGTGGACACGTCCGACGCCGAACTGAGGGTTGCGATTATCGCCCGGCTCAACCGCGGAGGACGCCTCGAATGGTGCCTGCCGAAGGGACATCCGGAAGGCAAGGAAAGCAACGAGGAAGCCGCCGTGCGCGAAATCGCGGAGGAAACGGGCATCGAAGGCAAGATCCTTGCGCCGCTCGGAAGCATTGACTACTGGTTCACTGTCAGCGGACACCGGGTCCACAAGACCGTCCATCACTACCTGTTGCAGGCTACTGGCGGGGAACTCACCATCGAGAACGATCCCGACAAAGAAGCTGTCGACGTTGCCTGGGTCCCCATCCACGAACTGGCCCGCAAGCTCTCCTTCCCGAACGAGCGCCGGATTGCCGATCTCGCCAAGGAAGTCCTCCCGGAAGACCGCTGAGGGAATCCGGGGCACGCGGGCCGCCGCTTCCGGCCACGGGTGGCGCGCAAAGGCACGCCCGGGTGAGACGATGAAGACAATGTCATCCGCCAAACCCACCCCCTCACGCCCCGGTCCCGCCGATTCCCAGGCCGCCCACCCCGGCGAAGCACGCTCCAGCGCCATCATGGCCGCCGGAACCCTGGTTTCGCGTTTCCTGGGGTTCGGCAAAACCTGGATGCTGGGAGCCGCGCTCGGCCTCGGCTCCACCGTCAACGACACGTTCATCAACGCCAACAACCTGCCGAACCTGATCTTCTTGCTGGTCGCGGGCGGTGTCTTCAACGCGGTTTTGGTCCCGCAGATCATCAAGGCCAGCCGGGCGCCTGACAGGGGAGCGGACTACATCAGCAGGCTCCTGACGCTCGCCGTCGTGGTGCTGCTGACGTTGACCCTGCTGGTGACGCTGCTGGCACCGTCCGTCATCGAGCTGACAACGCAGGGCTATTCGCCCCAGCAGAAATCGCTGGCCGTGTCTTTCGCATTCTGGTGCCTTCCGCAGATTTTCTTCTACGGCCTGTATGCCCTGCTGACGCAGGTACTGAACGCCAATGGCGCATTCGGGCCGGCAATGTGGGCTCCGATCCTGAACAACATCGTGGCGATCGCCGGACTCGGCATGTTCATCGGGATCATGGGCGCCAACGTCGCCAACCCGCACACCCTGGACAACTGGGGATCCTTCCAGACGATTTTGGTGGCCGGGTTCTCCACGATCGGCGTGATCGCCCAGACGGCCATCCTGCTGGTCCCGGTGTTCCGGCTCAGGCTCGGCCTCCGGCCCCGCTTCGGATGGCGGGGCGTCGGGCTGGGCCAGGCCGCAAGACTGAGCGCCTGGACCCTGGCTACCGCCGCCGTCGGGCAGCTCGCATTCCTGTATGTCATGCGCATTGCCACCATCCCCGGTGCCGAGCGGCTGCGCCTGGAACACGCCGGTGACCCGGCCGCGGCCACCCTGCCAGGAAACGCCGTGCTGGAAGTGGCCAGCCAGCTCTATCTGCTGCCGCATTCCATCATTGCGCTGTCCCTGGCCACCGTGCTCTTCAACCGGATGACCCGCGCCTCGCAGGATGGAAACCGGGCCGAGCTGCGGAACGCACTCTCCCACGGACTGCGGACCATGGCCGTCGCCACGGTATTCGGGGCGCTGGCGCTGTTTGCCCTAGCCGGCCCGCTGGGCATGTTCTTCTCCGGCGGGAAGCCGCAGGACGGCGTCATGCTGGCCCAGACGCTGACCATCCTGGCACTCAGCACGCCCTTCATGAGCGCCAACTTCATGATGTCCCGGGTGTTCTACGCCAACGAAGACGCACGCACGCCGTTCTTCATCCAGCTGGTCCTCGCCCTGGTCAACGTCGTGTCCGCTTTCTCCATCCAGTTCCTGCCGTTTGACCAGATCATCTTCGCCATCGCCATCCTCTACACCGGCGGCAACATCCTCTCCGTCATCGTCAGCGCGTTATTCCTGCGCCGGCTCCTCGGACACCTGGACGGGCCGCGGATCGCCAACTCCTATATCCGCATGGGCTATGCGGCACTCGGCTCCGCCATCGCCGGCGCGCTGGGCCTGTGGCTGCTGGGCAGCTACAGCCCGGACGGGTTCGCCTGGAGCAGCCGCATTGCAGCGCTGGTGACGATCGCCGTCGTCGGACCGGTGATGCTGGCCGTCTACCTCGTCCTGCTCAAGGCCTTCCAGGTCACCGAACTCCGGGATCTGCTGCAGCCGCTGCTGGGCCGGCTCCGGCGGGGGCCGTCCCCGGAACCCGGCGGCCAGGCCCGCACCGAACCCGGCACGGACGGCGCCACTCCTGCACGGACGGCCCCCGAACGGGCCACCGTCTCCGTCGATACGGGCCTGATTCCGAGGATCTCCGGTGAATTCGATGCGGCATCCTTCCGCGCCGGGCCTGACATCAGGGACGAAGACGCAGCTTCCTTCGGCCGGCCCGCGGGACCGGAGGGCGGCTATCTCCCCGCGGAAGACCTTCCCAGCACCGCGCAAGGGGGCTTGGGCCGGGGCGACGTTCCGCTCCCGGGGCGCAGGACCTATCAGGGCCCGGTGGGTCACAATCCGTATTTTCCGTTTGGACGGAAGAAGAAAAAATGATCTTCGACCGCTTTCGAACAGCCGGGCCTCCACGGCGCGGACAGCGCATCGGCTAGGATCGAAGACTAACAAGGTGAGTTGCAGGCCAGCGGCCAACCGGCTTAACGGGGGGCTGATCGTCACTCATAAAGTGACCAGCGTCGGTAATTGCCGGACAGCTTAGGAGGAGCCCGTGTCCCACCCGATCGATGTCGGATCAGTACTCGGTGGCCGTTACAAGGTCACTGCTACAGTGCTGACCTCGCATGACCAGGATCTGGTGCTGGACGGGATGGACCAGGTCTTGAACCGTCCCGTGAGCATCCTTGTCGCGGGACCGGGTAACGCTGATCAAGTGGCGCAAAGTGCGCGCGAGGTGGCCACAGGCGAGCGGCCCGGCAGCGTCCAGATCCTGGATCTTGGCGTCAGCGAATCCACGACATACCTGATCACCAACCACACTTCAGCGGCTGACCTACTGGATCTGGTGGTGTCGTCCAACCCTCCTTACGTTGAGCCCTTCTTCACTGACACGCTCGGCAGCGAAATCTTCGGGCAGGCCCGGTCCAACGAACCCGAAACCTACGACGGGCTATACGACGACGAGGAAGTCGACGCCGGGTACATCGACTACGGTCAGGGCCAGCCGGCCGCAGCCCAGCAGCCGGGTTCCCCTGCTGCATCTCCGGTAAGCCGCCCGGCAAATGCGCCGTCGCGGCCGACGGCGTCGCCCTCTCCCGGTGCGGGCGCAGCTGCGGCTGCAGCAGGACTTGCCGGCGGCGCCGCGGCGGCCAGCGCAGCAAAGTCCCCCCAGACCGCGCCGCAGGAGGCGACACCGCACACGACGGCGCCCCAACCCGTCCAGAACGCTGCTGCCCGCAGGCCGGCCGAGCCGACCGCCGCCCAGCCGACCGCCGCCCAGCCGGTGGCCGCCGCCGAGTCACCCAAAGTGTCTCTGTGGTCCGACGACGACTACACTGGCGGCGACCAGCGGACGGCCGGTCAGCCCACGCGGGATAAGCCCGGCGCCGGGCAGGGCCGCGCAAGTGCCTCCGCCGGCATGGCCGCAGGAGGCCTGGGGGCGGCAGACCGTGCTCCCGGCAACTTCCCGGCGTCTGCCAGGGACACTGCCGAGGACGACGAATATTACGGCGACGATGACGACGAGCCCCGTCGCGAACCGCGGTCCATGCGCTGGCTAGTCGGCGGGCTTCTCGCCGCTGTCCTCGTTGTGGGGCTGATCTTTGCTGTAACCAACCTCGGAAGCCTCTTCAAAAGCAGCCCGCAGCCCAATGCTGTGGCAACATCCCCGTCCAGCGCACCCGAGCCGTCGGCGGCGTCCGGTGCGCCTTCAGCAAGCGCCAGCAACGCACCCGTAGCGGGCCCTCCTGCCATCGAGGGAGTAACCCGGCTTGGCAACTTCGATTTTGCCGCCACCTACGACGGTGATCTGGTCAAGACCTTCGACGGAAACGGTGCCAGCTTCTGGTCGGACATGGAGTTCGCCACGGACAACTGGGGCGGTCTCGCCACGGAAGTGCCTTTGGTGGTCAAGCTGAAGGGTCCCTCCAAGATCTCCTCCGTCACGCTGAGCCAGCTTGGGGCGTCCGGCGGCAGCATCAGCGTCTTCACCAACGACAGCCCGTCCCTGGATGGGGCCAAGCAGGTCGGCAGCAACAGCTTCACCTCCCCGGACCTGACGATGCCACTGCAGGAGCCTGTTACGGCGCAGTACGTAATTGTGTCCATCAAGTCACTTCCGAAGCTGGCCGCCCCGAAGACCCGCTACGGTTATGGGCTCCGCCTGGCCGAGATCAAGGTGCAGTAGGGCTGCGCATCTGAGACACGGCAGCCACCTGTCTTCGCGGGTTAGCCGGTAACCTAGGTGATGGTGTCCTTCTGTGATGCCCGGCTGGGCCGGAATATTCAGCACCATGTAGTAGTTGTGCCATGTGGCCGGCCACCCAGGCGGGCGCAGCGACAAAGGAAGAGGTTCACCGTTCAGTGAGCAACGCAGAAAACACCGCGTCCGAAGTACGTGATGTCATCATCGTCGGCTCCGGCCCTGCGGGTTACACCGCCGCGGTGTACACGGCGCGAGCCAACCTCAAGCCCCTGATGCTCGCAGGATCGGTTACGGCCGGCGGCGAACTGATGAACACGACAGACGTCGAGAACTACCCGGGATTTCCGGAAGGCATCATGGGCCCGGACCTGATGGAGAACTTCGAGAAGCAGGCTGCCCGTTTCGGCACTGAAATCCAGTTCGAGGACGTTACCGAACTGGACCTCGACGGTGACATCAAAACCGTGACCATAGGAACAGGGGAGACCTTCCAGGCCCGCGCCATCATCCTGTCCACGGGTTCGGCGTACCGTGAGCTTGGCCTGCCGAACGAAAAGCGGCTCTCGGGCCACGGTGTGAGCTGGTGTGCAACCTGCGATGGTTTCTTTTTCAAGGGCCAGGACATCGCCGTGATTGGCGGCGGAGACTCGGCCATGGAAGAGGCCCTGTTCCTCACAAAGTTCGCCAAGTCCGTCACCGTAGTGCACCGCCGCGACACGCTCCGGGCCTCCAAAATCATGGCCGACCGCGCACTGGCGCACGAGAAGATCAGCTTCGTGTGGAACACCGGCGTCGAGGACGTCCTTGGCGGGGACAAAGTTACGGGCCTTCGCCTGAAGCACCTCGTGGACGGTACGGAAACAGAACTGGCTGTCTCCGGCGTGTTCGTAGCGATCGGCAACGATCCCCGCACCGATCTCGTCAAGGACAAGCTGGAGCTGACCCCGGAGGGAACTATCGCCGTCGACGGCCGAACCTCGAAGACCAGCGTCAGGGGCGTGTTCGCCGCGGGTGACGTCATGGACCCGACCTACCGACAGGCAATCACAGCCTCGGGTTCCGGTTGTGTAGCCGCCCTCGACGTCGAGCACTACCTCGCAGACTTCCACGCCTAAACGGCGCGCAGCAACCAACCGGAGAGAGAGCAAGGTTATGAGCAACGCAAAAGACGTAACAGACGCAAGCTTCAGCACCGACGTACTGGCCGCCGACAAGCCGGTCATCGTGGACTTCTGGGCCGAATGGTGTGGTCCCTGCCGCAAGCTTGGCCCCATCCTCGACGAGATTTCTGTCGAGTACAGTGACAAGGTCAACGTGGTCAAGGTCAACGTGGACGACAACCCGGGCATTGCCGCGGAATACGGCATCACGTCCATCCCTGCCGTCTATCTGTTCCAGGGCGGCGAAGTGAAGAGCACTGTAATCGGCGCCCGCCCAAAGCAGTTCTTCGAAAAGGAATTCGCGGACGTTTTGTCCTAGTCTCCACTGGCCGTACATGCCGCACGGCCTGAGTGTGTCGGTGGCCCCCGCTTCTTGGATGCGGGGGCCACTTCCATTTGGCGACTTTGTCAGCCTCGGCTCGGCTCGGGGCGGCGGCAGTCTGCCCGACAGAGCATGGAGCCGGAGTCGAAGTCGCCGTATTCCCGCGATAACGGTTTAGTTACTATTGCCTTGTGTGGCAGAAGTCCGGACCCGAGATGGGCCCTTTCGCTGTACCTGGCCCATTGACGGGGAACAACCCCGACATGCCTGGCCGGTAGTGGACCGGCGCTGCGGCTGAGTGCCGAACCAGATCCTTCAGTGTTTCACGTGAAACATTGGCCGTCACGGGCTCCGGCCACTGGATATAGGGGACCGCGCCCCTTATCCGGTCATCATGCAAGCGGAACACAACTGCGGGGATCCGCATCCCGGCGGATCCGTTTCTTCTGTGTGCAAGATGGAAACGCGGCTTTGGGCGCTGCTGACGCCTACGGGGATTTCGTCCGGGACGCAGCGCATTTCCGGCGAAAGGTACCGGGCGGTTCCGGATGCCCCTGTCAGAAGTCGGGAGACGAGGCGACGGGATATCTCAACGGCCCGTCCGAGCACCTTCCAACCGGCCTATGTGGGCGCATATGTCGCGGGAAGGCCCAGGCTTACTAGACTAAGCAACCGCGGGCGGCGCCGGGGGACCGATACCCACTGCTGATTGTTAGGGCTCGTGAATGTTTCACGTGAAACGCGATGCTCCGAGTCCGTCAGGACATTTGTCGGTCCGGTGCCATCTGCCGCCCGTACGCTATCACCTCTGGCGGGACGATGCGGGCAAGCTGCCCGAACCTCAGCAGACTGTGCTTTGGAAGCAGATGGCCAATGCTAATGACCATGTCTACTGAAAGTTTCACGTGAAACACTATGCTCGAGGACGGTCTCTGCGGTCCGCCGACTCGGCACACGAGAGAGCTTGACCGGGATGTTCTCTGGACCCGCACCGCGAGCCGTTCGCCACTGCAGGCTCCCCGACGTTTCACGTGGCACATTGCGGCCGAGTATCTGATCGGCTTCTCGCGCCCACCCGATTCCTGTTCGTTTGGGGTACCCCGGAACGAACCGCTAACCCTTTGGACTGCTTATGGGCGAGCAATTGATACTCAACTCTTAGATAATGACCCCTGCGCCACTAGCTGCCCCGTCGCCGGCCCCCCGGGAACGCCCTCAGTGGGCCGCTTCCTGCCAAGCGGTAGAGCGGCCGAGAGGTACGGCACGCGCGTCGGCCTCCTCCGAAGTAGGCGACGCTGAGCCCACCCACGCCCGCCCCCACACCTGCGACGTGACGAGCATTGGTGCTGAAGCCAAGCGCCTCCGGTGGTTCGCCGCTGCACGAGCCGTGCATCGCCCGCTGCAGCGGCCGGCTCCGGCCCCCGCTGCGTCCGGACCCACGCTTCCTGCGTGACTCGAGAGCGTAAATTGCCCTCCGGTGCTCAACTGCCCTGGAACAGGCAGTTCCCTTGCTGCAGCTTTCACATCAGGGACGAAAACTCTAGGACATGGAAATTGGCTCGACGTGGCCGCACAGCCCAGTCGATCTCCGACACACCCAATGATGGCTCCAGGTTAGGGATCGAACCCCCGACACCATGCTTTCCGACTCACGGCCCTCGGGCCTCCACGCGGAATGCTTTGGCAAAGTGCCGACCGCAAGACCGCTATGCGTGCAGTCCGCGCCTCAGCAACCAACCCTACGGATCTCAGATGACCCGGTACCAGGGCGTTACTTGCTCCTGAATCCCTTCTAGGCGCCGCACCCGCCGGCGGCGGTAGGTCCGCGCCTTGCTTTCCCGCGCCGGAACCGATGTGCCCTCCAGCTCCGTAGGGGCGTCGTGCAGCGTGTTCGCAGCTCCAGCATGCCCTGTCCAAAGCACACAACACATCCCTGTCTACGCGGGGGCCGCTGCGTTTTCCACAGAACTTATTCACATCGTTATCCACAGGGTTAGAGACATTGTTCGCAGCCCTGGTCCCCGGGCAAACTCCGCCCATTCCTCCGCTCAGAGCTCACCTCAGCCGAGCTGCCGAAGTCCGGATGATTAGAGGCTCCCGCGGACAGCTGATAGGGAACCGGTACTCGCAACGGAATGCACGCAAAATATCTCCCTGCCAGCACGGAAATTAACCGGACTACGTGGATTTTCGTGGCACGTAAGAAAGCGGAAGAAGCGGCTCCAAACCGTCCACGCACATGTTTCACGTGAAACGTCCCGGGCCTGCCTGTGACCTGCCTGCTGTGAGGCCGAAGGCGAAATGAACCCGACAGTCAGTCTCCGTCAAATATACAAAGGACCGCGCCTGGTAATCCACAAAGTTATCCACAGCGATATCCACCGTCGTATCCACCGCGTGATCGGGGTGTGGACTTGAGAGACGACCGTGCGAGGAACTGGCCGTGTCAGTCCGTCCCGTCTCCGATAATGCCTGCGGCGATGGACCGTCCCCTCAGACAGGGACCGGGCGTGGAACGGTCGCGTCGTGCACCTGTCATCCGCGATTTGTCGACCTCCACCGGCCGCCGACATGGCATCGCAGGAGGCTGCATAGCTGCAATCTGGCTTTCCGCTGGCTGGCTTCGGGGGAGCGTCGCGCGGAAGAGTGGTCTAAATCCGATGCGTCGCCTGAACAAGCAGGTCCGCCGACCCGGCAATTGACGGCAACGGCGCGCCCGGACCAGGCCATGCGGGCGGGCGGGGGCGGGCGGGCGGGCGGGCGAACCTGGTCCCCTAATCCATACGGACTCACACGGGACGCACAGTTATCCCCGGGCGCTCTCCACAACCAACGCTTGCCGGGATTTCCCCACAGGGCTGCACATACGCCAGCAGTCAGGGAGGCGGAGCAACTCCGCCCAGCCACTACCAGATGGTTGGCGCGGGCTGAGGATCGCTTCCCTCCGACGAATGAAGCGTCCATTTCTGCGGCTGGGTGTTAGCGGCCAGTAGGGATTGCCCACAGCCGGCCAGTTCGGTGCCCGGTGGTGGCCAGAAGGTTTGCGCAGTCGTGGCAATCGAAGATGCCCCCAGACGGCCGGCCGAAACACAGTCGAATGAGCGTCGGAAACGCCCGAAGCCACTCGGCGCCGCCACCATCGTCCGACGACCCCGGGCGAATTCGTAAGGTCTGGAGAGCGCCACGGCCTTGGCCCATCCCGTCCACTACGCGGCTCCACGGGCCCGTTGTCATCTCGGTCGGTACGCCACGGCCCCGCAGGGACGCTTGAAGACCTGCGGTAACCCCACAAGTCCCTCTATGGCCGAGCGGCAGATAGTGGCGCCCGGCTCAAGGGTGTTTTGCCCACAGGCGGCCAACACGACGGTCTATTGGTGGCCACCGGCGGACAATCGAGACGGCCAGCAACGGGCAGGCCCCTGGCTACCTGTCAGCATTTCCTAATGTCCGCGGACAGTTGGGGGCGCGCGCCGTAAACCTTCGCGAAGATCAGCCCTTCAAGCGAACCCGGTCGCTGGGCAGTCTCACCGGCTGGGCATGACGTGGTTCAACGTCCACGGGGCATCGCTGCAGACAACCCCGACAGGCCAACGCGCGCGGTCTCACGAGCATCTCCGAACCAGGAGAGGGGCTTGGCGGTGGGCGCCCTATGCGCCCTCTGGGGGCGACGCAAAAGCCGGGTGCAGCGCTTGGGGCCCTGAGGCGGGAGATGGCCCCTTCACGCTCCGAGTGTGCCCCTGGGGCCGCCTGTGGGCGCATCAACATCCTGCCCCAGCTTGCGTTAGAGCATCCAAAGCCCATCGTGAGTAGGTCGGAGATTTTCACCATGAAAAATCAGACACTCGAGCGGCCGGATGTGCCCGCATGTCCGCAAGCGGCGTCCGAACCAATGCTGGTTCTGATTCGCTGTTTCACGTGAAACAGCGGACACGTTTCGATGGGGAGCTGTCTTCCTCTGGGCGGCCCGGCAACCAACCGACGTTACCGCTACCCAAAACGATCATGGAATCTTGCAACCAGCCCCTGTTGCCGACCCCACCGGGTATTGGCGCTGGCCAACCCGCGGGTTTAGATCAGGAAACGACCAACCCGGCCCTGAGCAGGCGTTTGCCGCTGGCGCTCCAGCGGCATGGACGTCAGTGGGAGCACCAACGCCGGTCCTGACGCCACGCACCAGGGGGCGCTGCTACGGCGGCCGGAAGCCACCCTCTGCGGCATCGAAGCACGTCATCAAACGGCGGGGAGACGACATGCAACGAATGCACGAGCCTCCTATCAGTCGCGGCGCGGCTCCCGCAGCAACGGCGCGGCAGTATCTTCAGCTCCGATAGGGACGGTTCCATTCATGAGGGGCGGTCAAGGTGACATTCCCGGCTCTTGCGGCTCCGTTCGGAACACCGCCAAATGACGAACGCCAGGAGCCGGAGCCTCTCCAGTAGGACTTCCCGGACACTTCGAGCGGTACTCCAGTCCCATGCACGGAACATCACCGAAGTACACTGGCCAGTCCGGGATCCGTGCACCATTGACGGCCTCTCACTCCCTCGACGCTGCCTGGAACGAGCGGATGGCCGCCCAGGACGCATCAGCAGTTCTTTCGCCGCTCGGAAAGGGTCCGGGGTGCCCTTCCGGTGAAGTGGCCCCACATACGCCAGCAGGGCCTGTTTCACGTGAAACAGGCCCTGCTGGAGAGTCGGTGGGAACGGCGGATTACCCCGCCGTGCCGGGAGTCAGGACGTCCATGATCCGGTTGAGGTCCTCCACGCTGGCGAATTCAATGCTGACCCGTCCCTTTCGGGCACCGAGCGAAATTTTCACGTTGGTGTCCAGTCGGTCGGACAGCGATGAAGCCAGGTAATCGAGGCGCTCATGGCGTGCCCCGGGTCGAGGGATATTGTTCTTCGCCGGCGATGCGGGATTCTGGTAGAGCGTCACCGCTTCCTCCGTCGCGCGTACTGACATGCCTTCGGCGACGATCTTCTGGGCCAGCCGCTCCATGGCGGCGGCATCGGGAAGTGCCAGAAGCGCACGCGCGTGACCGGCGGAAATCACGCTGGCTGCCACACGTCGCTGGACCAGCGGCGGAAGCTTGAGCAGCCGCAGCGTGTTCGATACCTGGGGACGGGAGCGGCCGATGCGGTCAGCCAGCTGTTCGTGCGTCGTGCCGAAATCCTCAAGCAGCTGCTGATATGCCGCCGCCTCTTCGAGCGGGTTGAGCTGGCTGCGGTGCAGGTTCTCCAGCAGGGCATCGCGCAGGAGGTCGTCATCCGTGGTGTCGCGCACGATTGCAGGGATGGTTTCCAGCCCCGCGGCCTGCACTGCACGCCATCGGCGTTCACCCATAACGAGCTCATAGGGTTCGACACCTTTTTCGGTGGATGTCCTCACCACAATTGGCTGCAGGACCCCGATTTCACGCACGGAGTGAACCAGCTCCGCCATGTCGTCCTCATCGAACACGGAGCGTGGCTGCTTGCGGTTGGGGTGAATGTCCGTGACGGGTATTTCGGCGAAGCGGACACCAGGGACTTCAACGAGCTCTACGTCGGGGCGGCCGCCGGACTCACGGACAGGATCCGCCGTCGCAGTGTTGCCGGATACCGCTGCCGCACCCGGATTGGCCGGTACTGGCTCCGCAGAGGGGGACTTCCGGCCAGGCGCCTTCTTCTTGACAGCCGAAGCTGCCGACGGAACAGCAACCTCAGCGCGAGGGCCGGCAGCTGCAGGCAAGCCCGCTTCTACGGCTTCTGCGGCAGTCATCTTGGCTGCCGTCGGCTGCGGCGCTGCAGCATCGTGCCCGGGGGCGTCGGCGTCGGAAGTCCTCTTCCGGGCTTCGGGAAAAAAGAGATCCACGGGCCGGGACGGCGCGGAGCCGCTTCCAGAGGCGTTAGCCGAGGCGGAACTTGGAATGAGTGCGCCAAGTCCACGGCCGAGGCCGCGTCGCTTATCGCTCATGGATAAATCCCTCCAGTGGAAGAGCCCGGAGTCACCTGGCTCTGTCTAGTGCAACTTTTGAAAAGATTCTACCGTTCAGCGATTTCCGCTGCGGCTTCCAGATAGGACAGGGCACCACTGGAGGAAGGATCGTACGTCATCACGGTCTGCTGGTAGCTGGGGGCCTCGGAAATGCGCACCGAGCGCGGGACTACAGCACCCAGAACCTGCTCCGGGAAGTGTTCGCGGACCTCCGCCGCCACCTGGGCGGCAAGGTTCGTGCGTCCGTCGTACATGGTAAGAAGTATCGTCGAAACAACCAGATCCGCATTCAAGTGCTTCTGGATCATCTCGATGTTCTTCAGGAGTTGGCTCAGGCCCTCCAGCGCATAGTACTCGCACTGGATGGGGATAAGCACCTCATTGGCCGCGCAGAAGGCATTGACCGTCAGGAGGCCCAAGCTCGGTGGGCAGTCGATGAAGATGTAGTCGAGCCGTTCCTCGCCGTTTTTGGCTCGTTCCTTGCAGTAGACATCGATAGCCCGCCGCAGCCGCTGCTCGCGTGCAACCAGGCTGACCAGCTCAATTTCCGCACCAGCGAGGTGGATGGTGGCCGGGGCGCAGATCAACTTGGCGATGTCGGGGCAAGGGGCCACAACATCCTGCAGGGGGACGTCATTGATCAGGACGTCGTAGATGCTGTCAACATCGGCATGGTGCTCGATGCCGAGCGCCGTGGAAGCATTTCCCTGTGGGTCGATGTCGATGACCAGTACGTTGAGTCCCGCAGCGGCCAGGGCGGCGGCTATGTTGACCGTAGTGGTGGTCTTGCCAACGCCGCCCTTCTGGTTTGAAACGGTGAAGATCCGTGTCTTCTCCGGTTTGGGCAGTTCCCGGCCAAAGAGGCGTTCGCGGCGCTTGTTTTCGTGAGCCAGCTCCCGCGCAATGGGGCTGGAGTCATCAATGGAGTCCAGCACGTTCCCGCTGCGGGAAACCGATGTTTCACGTGAAACACCCGCCATTCCACTGGTCTTCGCAACCGAAGCCGTGCGATTTCCGGAGTAGTCATGAGCGACTGCGGGCGCGCTGAACGCCCGTGCGGACCCCAGGGACACAAACGGGGGAATCCGTTGTGTGGAGGCTTCGCTACTGGTCACTGTGACACACTCACTCTCATTCGGCTTTGCTGCCGGTTACTAGCCTAACCTCTTCCCCTTGGACTCCGAGGGCACCGGGCCCGGTGCTAGGCAATCTTTTGAGGCTTATTCACTACGATTCGGACAACAGTCGTGGGTTCTTCGAGCAGGTCAGCACCCACCAGGACCACGGAGGTTTCAACGCCGCCCAGCTTCCGGATGACCTTTGCTGCCTTCTCTATTTCTTCGCCGGCACTGCGCCCCTTGATGGCCACCACTTCACCCTTGCCGGCAAGCAGCGGAATGGTCAGGCCGGCAAGGTTGGACAGGGCAGAGACGGCACGGGCGGTAACGACGTCCGCGTCCACCATGCCCACGGCAAGTTCGGCGCGGGTGCGCATGATCGTAACGTTGTCCAGGCCGAGGTCGTCCACGACCTCCTGCAACCAGATAACCCGGCGTTCCAGCGGCTCAATCAGCGTCAGTTCCAGATCCGGCCGGGCAATGGCGAGGCAAAGCCCGGGCAGGCCGGCACCACTTCCGACGTCGGCAACGTGGCTCCCCGGGGCAATCTGGCTCTCGATGACAGCGCAATTCAGCACGTGCCGGCTCCACAGCCGCGGGATCTCGCGCGGACCGATCAGTCCCCGTTCAGTACCGGAAGTGGCCAGATGCTCGACATAGCGTTTCGCCAGCTCCAAGCGGTCGCCGAAGATCGACTGTGCTGCCTGCAGCTCGGCTGCCGTAATTTCAACCATCACACTCATCAACGGATTCAGTCCGCAGAAACAACGATGTGCCGGTCGGCACCTACACCCTCGGACTCACTCACGAGCCCCAGGTCGGCGACGGCATCGTGCACAATCTTCCGTTCGTAGGCGCTCATCGGGGCCAGCGCCACAGCGTTGCCGGACTCCTTGACGGACGCGACGGCGTCTTCCGCGATCTTCTGCAGGTCGCCGGACCGTTCGGCACGGTAGCCGTTGATGTCCAGCACCAGGCGGGAACGGCTTTCCGTCGCTGACAGGACTGCCAGCCGCGTCAGCTCCTGAAGGGCTTCCAGAACCTCTCCATCGCGGCCCACCAGGTTCTCCAGGCCGGTCGATTCTTCTTCAGAAACGATGGAAATGTAGGTCCGCCCGTTGCGTACCTCAATGTCGATGTCCCCGTCGATGTCCGCAATGTCCAGCAGTTCTTCGAGGTAATCCGCGGCGACGTCGCCTTCTTCTTCGAGGCGGCTTGCGGAAACGCCCTTGGCGGGGCGGCCTTCCGAGTCCTGGACCGCATCTTGAGCGTCGTCCTGGTCCTCGGCCAACTCGGCAGAAATAGCGTGTTCAGTGCTCTCGGCGGACATTACTTCCTCTTCCTGTTTTTACGTTGCGGCTGGACGCGCTGGCTCTTGGCCTCCGCGGCGGCGACGGCAGCAGCTTCGGCTGCCTCTGCGTCCGCTTTCCTCGCGCCGACGAGGGGCAGCGCCGGCAGGCCGCGGGCGGCCCTGCGCTCGGCCAAGGCCTTGGCTGCGGGCGAACCCGGCGTCGGCATACGGCGGATCACAAAGAACTGCTGTCCCATGGTCCACAGGTTGGTGGTGGTCCAGTAGATCAGGACACCGATGGGGAAGTTGATGCCGCCCACGCCGAAGACGATCGGCAGGATGTAAAGCATCATTTTCTGCTGGCGCATGAACGGGCTCGCCATGGCCTCTTCGGACATGTTCTTGGCCATGATCTGCTTCTGCGTAATGAACTGTGACGCCGTCATGGCCAGGATCATTGCGATCGAAAGGATCCACACCGCAACCTCGCCGCCTGCGGTGCTGCCGTGCAGCAGCGATGCGGAGAGCGGGGCGCCAAAAATGCTCGACTCGTCGAACTGCTTGACCTGGTCGATGTTCATCGCACCGATGCCCGTGCCGCCAGCCTTGGCGGAGCTGATACCGGAGAGCACCTGGAACAGGGCGAAGAAGAACGGCATCTGGATCAGCATCGGAAGGCACGCCGAGAACGGGTTGGTGCCGTGCTTCTTGTACAGGGCCATCTGCTCCTGCGCCATGGCCTGGCGTGAGAGCTGATCGGTCTTGCCCTTGTATTTGTCCTGCATCTTCTTCAGGTCAGGCTGCAGCAGCTGCATGCCGCGCTGGGCCTTGATCTGCTTGACGAAGACGGGAATGAGGGCGGCGCGGATGACCAGCACCAGCCCGATGATGGAAAGCGTCCAGGTCCAGCCGTTGGCTGCCGGCAGGCCCATGAAGCTCAGCCCATCATGGAAGCCGATCATGATGGCGGAAACAAGCCACTTGAACGGGGCCAGAATTGTTCCAAAGATGTCCATACGTTATCCCTATTCGTCAGGCCGCAGAGCGGCCTTCTCCATCAGTCTGAGCAGCCAGATACTTGTCCGGATTGTTCAGCACAACAATTGTGGGGGTGCGGCCTTCCGGCCACTCGCAGTGGCCAGCGGGGACGTGGTCCACACCGCCGGCGTTCCAGGGATGGCAGCGCAACAGGCGCCTGAGAGCGAACCAGGTTCCTTTGACGGCACCATGAACGGTGATCGCCTCGAGGGCGTAAGCCGAGCAGCTCGGGAAGAAACGGCATACCTGGCCGTACAGCGGCGAGACCACCTTGCGGTAGGCCATCAGCAACAGGATGAGGATATTACGGGGCAGATTCCAGACTGCATCACCAAGCCAACGAAGGGCCGGCACCAAGGCGGCTGTCTTCAGAGGAGGGACGACGGCGGCAGTTAGGTTACGCACGCGGGGTCCCTTCCTGTGTTGTCCCGTAAGAACCTGATGAAGCAGCCTCTGGAAGGCGGTTGCCCAGCCGTTTCATGGTGGTGTCCAACGCGGCGTCATAGTCGGCGAGCAGTTGGCCCCAGCTGGCCCCCGCCGCGGCGGGCAGTGCCCGGACCACGATGGCGAACCCGCTGCCGTATTGCTGCAACGACAAAGCGCCGGCTTCTCTCAGTCTCCTCTTAACGAGGTTCCTGACAACAGCGTTCCCGACACTCTTGGAAACGATGAATCCGATCCGGCTTGGTTCATCGGCAGCCAGGGCTGCCGCATATAACACTACGTTCCGGCGTCCATTGCGGACACCGGAACGTACAGTTGTTGAAAAATCGGTTGATGTCCGCAGACGGTTCCTGGTGGCTAGCACCGTTAAACTCGCACAGGGATGTGGACCGACGAGCCAGTTATTTAGGCCGACAGTTCGGTGCGGCCCTTGCCACGACGGGCTGCCAGGATGGCACGGCCGGCACGGGTACGCATACGAAGGCGGAAGCCATGCTTCTTGGCTCGACGGCGGTTATTCGGCTGAAAAGTCCGCTTGCTCACGTTAGTTACTCCAGTGGATCAAAGGTGCGCCCACCCGATCAAGGGGAAGAACTGGCCGACGCTAAGTTTTGTATGTGCCGCTTCCCTCGTAACTCGCTCGGCGCGGGGCGTCGGGAAAGCATCAGATGAGGCGAAAAGCGTACACATGGGACTTCACAACGTTAGGGCTTGCCGGGCTCCCGAGTCAAACCGGGGGTCGGTGCGCAACCTTTCCCCAGCTGTGGCTAACTGCCGCCGCAGCCTGTGGATGAAGCCCGTCACAGGCATCGTTTGAGAACCACAACGGTGTAATTATCCACAGGACTCAACCCAGCTATCTTCTGGCGTTTTCATCCCCTACAGTGGCTCAGTAGCCCATTATCCACGGACTGTGCATAACCCTGTGGATTAAGCCGGGGCCAGCGCACTGGCCCGGACTCTGTGGCTGCACGTAATGCAAGCAAGCAAGTTTGAGGAACTGATTGATGACAGTAGACGAAGCCAACCAAGCCAACACTGTCGGAAGTTCCTGGCGGCGGGTCGTGAGCCTGCTGGAGAACGACCACCGTGTCTCACCCCGGCAGCGCGGCTTCGTCATCCTCGCCCAGGCACAGGGCCTCATCGGCTCCACCCTCCTGGTTGCCGTGCCGAACGAGCTCACCCGTGAAGTCCTGCAGACCCAGGTCAAAGAGGCCCTCGACGACGCCCTCCGGAATGTCTTCTCCGACGAAATCCGCTGTGCCATCGACGTGGACACCGACCTGGTGCCCCTGCACACGGAGCCGGAACCCGCCGTCGAATTGGCCCTGGCTGCCGACCCGACTGTCGAGCTGAAGCCGCAGCCGATGCTGCCGAGCACTTCACACGAGTTCGGCCGCCTCAACCCGAAGTACGTCTTCGACACTTTCGTGATCGGATCCTCCAACCGGTTCGCCCACGCGGCAGCTGTGGCCGTGGCCGAGGCACCGGCGAAGGCCTACAACCCGCTGTTCATCTACGGTGATTCAGGGCTGGGAAAAACACACCTGCTGCACGCGATCGGACATTATGCCCGCAGGCTCTACAGCGGAATCCGGGTCCGGTACGTCAACTCCGAGGAATTCACCAACGACTTCATCAACTCCATCCGCGACGATGAAGGCACGAGCTTCAAGACCACGTACCGCAACGTCGACGTCCTGCTGATCGATGACATCCAGTTCCTCGCCGGCAAGGACCGGACGCTGGAGGAGTTCTTCCACACGTTCAACGCCCTGCATAACAACAACAAACAGGTTGTCATCACCTCCGACCAGCCGCCCAAGCTGCTCGCAGGATTCGAGGACCGCATGAAGTCCCGCTTCGAGTGGGGCCTGCTGACCGATATCCAGCCACCCGAGCTTGAGACCCGGATCGCGATCCTCCGGAAGAAGGCCCTCAGCGAAGGCCTCTCCGCACCGGACGATGCCCTGGAGTACATCGCGTCCAAGATCTCAAGCAACATCCGCGAACTTGAGGGTGCCCTCATCCGCGTCACCGCGTTCGCCAGCCTGAACCGCCAACCGGTGGACGTGGCACTGGCCGAAATGGTGCTCAAGGACCTCATCACCGACGACGGGGCCCAGGAAATCACGTCCGGGCAGATCCTGACCCAGACCGCCGACTACTTCAAGCTCAGCATGGAAGAGCTCTGCAGCAAGTCCCGCACAAGGACGCTCGTCACCGCACGGCAGATCGCGATGTACCTGTGCCGCGAACTCACGGACATGTCCCTGCCGAAGATCGGGCAGGAGCTGGGCGGCCGCGACCACACCACCGTCATCCACGCCGACCGCAAGATCCGCGAACTGATGGCCGAACGACGGGTCATCTACAACCAGGTGACCGAGCTGACCAACCGGATCAAGCAGCAGCAGCGCAATTCCTGAGCCGCTTCGCCGGGTACTCCCTACCTTATTAACAGGCGCCTGTGGACAACCCTGTGGATAGTTAAGGGGACAACCGCGGTTAATGGGCTTAAAACCCTTAAGGCATCTGTGGATCGGCGCATCGGCCAAAAATGTTATCCCCATCCACAGCCTGTTTAAAACCTGCGCCGCCCACAGTCCATGAACAGGGCTTAACCCCGGAATCACACCGCGAAACAGAGTTATCCACAGTTTCCACAGCAGTTATTAACACTACTAATCCCAAGAAAATGAAATTCCCTCAAACAACAGTTTCCTGTCCGACCCCCGCACACCGCCCAGGCCCGTTCCGGACCGGCGGCGGGGACCTGGGCCTGAACAACACAGATGTAACCCGGGGATGGGAGAAACGCTCGGCTTGGGGCTAAGCTGTCTGCAGTGCGTCCGTCCCGGACAACTTTTGTGGTTCCCAGCAGGGCCGCGAAGCCCGGGAAGACAGCACTTCCCCTGTGACGGAGCTCGGCAACGCTACCCAGGTCCGCAGGAGTTCAGCGATTTTTGGCAATGACAGCAGCAATGAAAGGCGGCACCCTTCCGTGAAGTTCAGAGTCGAACGGGACGTCCTGGCAGAAGCCGTGACTTGGACCGCCCGGTCGTTGTCTCCGCGGCCGCCAGTTCCCGTACTCTCAGGTCTGCTCCTCAAGGCCGAAGCCGGTACCGTGAGCCTCTCGAGCTTCGACTACGAGACCTCGGCACGCCTCGAAATCGCCGCGGACATCACCACCGAAGGCACCATCCTGGTTTCCGGCCGGCTGCTCGCTGACATCTGCCGCAGCCTGCCATCCGCCCCTGTCGAGGTCGAGACCGATGGCAACAAGGTCACGCTGACCTGCCGTAGGAGCAGCTTCCACCTGGCCACCATGCCGGAAGCCGAATACCCGCCCTTGCCGGCTCTTCCACCGATCAGCGGCACCGTCGCGGGCGATTCCTTTGCCCAGGCCGTGTCCCAGGTGATCATCGCGGCCAGCAAGGACGACACGCTGCCGATCCTTACCGGCGTCCGGATGGAGATCGAGGACGATCTCATCACTCTCCTGGCTACGGACCGTTACCGGCTGGCCATGCGTGAGCTCCCGTGGAAACCGGTCACCCCCGGCATTTCCACGAGCGCCCTCGTCAAGGCGAAAACCCTCAATGAAGTAGCGAAGACGCTCGGCAGCAGCGGCGACATCAACCTCGCCCTCGCCGACGACGACAGCAGGCTCATCGGGTTTGAGAGCGGCGGCCGCACTACGACCTCGCTCCTGGTGGATGGGGACTACCCCAAGATCCGCTCGCTCTTCCCGGATTCGACCCCCATCCACGCCACCGTGCAGACCCAGGAGCTGGTCGAAGCGGTGCGCCGTGTCTCGCTCGTTGCCGAACGCAACACTCCCGTCCGCCTCGCCTTCACGCAGGGGCAACTGCACCTGGATGCAGGCACCGGCGAGGACGCGCAGGCCTCGGAGGAACTGGAAGCCCAGCTCACCGGTGATGACATCACGGTCGCCTTCAACCCGCATTACCTTGTCGAAGGTCTCGGCGTCATCGAAACCAAGTTTGTGCGGTTCTCGTTCACAACGGCGCCCAAGCCGGCCATGATCACCGCCCAGCACGATGCCGACGGCGAAGACCAGGGCGATTACCGCTACCTGGTCATGCCGGTCCGTCTGCCCAACTAGTCCTCAGCCGGCGTCGTCCTGATCGGTCAGGACGAGAGCACCCCCGCCCGGTCAGCAGACGACTGCTCCCGAAGATTCCACCCACACCCGCCCAGCGCAGAAAAGAGTTTCTACCGTGCACATCGGACTGATCGGCCTCGGAAAAATGGGCTTCAACATGCGCGAACGCATGCGAAAGGGCGGAATCGAGGTCACGGGCTTCGACCGCAACCCCGACGTCACCGATGTTGCAAGCGTGGATGACCTCATCGCGGCCGTTCCGGCGCCGCGGATCATCTGGGTCATGGTTCCATCCGGGGACATCACCAATGCCGTCATCACCGAACTCGGCAACAAGCTTGACGCCGGCGACCTCGTGATCGACGGCGGCAACTCGCGGTTCACCGAGGACCAGAAGCACGGCGCGGCCTTGGCCGAAAAGGGAATCCGCTTTGCCGACTGCGGCGTGTCCGGCGGCGTCTGGGGTCTGGAGAACGGCTACGGCCTGATGGCAGGCGGTGATGCTGCGGACATCGAACGCGCCCTTCCGGTCTTCGACGCGCTGCGTCCGGAAGGCGACCGCGCGGACAGCTTCGTCCACGTGGGCGGAGTCGGCGCGGGTCACTACGCCAAGATGGTCCACAACGGGATTGAATACGGGCTGATGCAGGCCTACGCGGAAGGCTATGAACTCCTGGCGGCGAAGGACATCGTCACCGATCTTCCGGGGACATTCCGGGCGTGGCAGAAAGGCACTGTCGTCCGCTCCTGGCTGCTGGACCTCATGGTCAAGGCTCTCGACGAAGACCCAGGGCTGGAGTCCATCGACGATTACGTCGAGGACTCCGGCGAAGGCCGGTGGACCGTCGAGGAAGCCATCGCCAATGCCGTGCCCGCACCGGCCATCACCGCCGCACTGTTTGCGCGGTTCTCTTCCCGGGAGGACAACTCGCCGGCGATGAAGATGGTTTCCGCCCTGCGCCACCAGTTCGGCGGCCATGCGACCCGGCCGGCCAAATAGTCCTGCCCTGAATTCCTGAACCCGGCGTGTACCTAGAACAACTTTCGCTGACCGATTTCCGCAGTTACGCCCAGGTGGATCTGAGCCTGGAGCCCGGAATCACGGTCCTGGTGGGATCCAACGGCATCGGCAAGACCAACTTGATGGAGGCCATCGGGTACCTGGCGACGCTCAGCTCGCACCGGGTCAGCACGGATGCACCGCTACTGCGCTTCGGTACGGACCGGGCCATGATCCGCGCCAAGCTGGTCCGCGGCGAGCAGTCCACCGTGCTCGAACTGGAAATCAACGCCCGCCGGGCCAACCGGGCGCGGATCAACCGCAGCAATCCGGTCCGGGCCCGCGACATCCTTGGAATCTGCCAGACCGTGCTCTTCGCGCCGGAGGATCTGGCGCTGGTCAAAGGCGACCCATCCAACCGCCGTCGTTTCCTCGACGAACTTTTGGTCAGCCTCATTCCGCGGCACGCCGCCACCCGGAGCGACTATGACCGTGTCCTGAAACAACGCAATGCGCTGCTCAAGTCGGCCCGGGCCGGAAAATTCACCACCGGGCATGAGGCCACACTGGATGTCTGGGACCAACACATGGCCCGGGCCGGCGCGGAACTGCTCTACGCGCGGCTGGAACTCCTTGAACTGCTGCGCCCCCACCTGAAAAGCGCCTATGCGCAACTGACCGACGGGTCCAAAGAAGCCGGCGCCATCTACCGTTCGACGTTGCAGGACGTGATGGACGACGACGGCGCCGCACCACAGCCCGCGTTTGCTGCGGACGACGGGGTTGCGGCAGTGCCGGCGGAGGATCTTCGGCTGCTAACCGTCGACGAGCTCACGGAGCG
This sequence comes from Arthrobacter sp. 10N418, assembly GCF_056394725.1. NCBI lineage: Bacteria > Bacillati > Actinomycetota > Actinomycetes > Micrococcales > Micrococcaceae > Arthrobacter > Arthrobacter sp. 10N418. The sequence goes on along the minus strand of NZ_JBFTIK010000007.1, from coordinate 91,194 downwards.
GTACATCCAGGCGTTTGCCGCGTCGCGGCGCAAGGAACTGGAGCGGGGGATTTCCCTGGTGGGGCCGCACCGTGACGAACTCGAGCTGGTGCTGGGAACGGCACCGGCGAAAGGCTACGCCTCGCACGGCGAAACCTGGTCCATGTGCCTGTCGCTGCGCCTGGCCTCGTACTACGTCATGCTGGACGACGCGCGGACCGGCGGCTCCGCCCCGATCCTGATCCTGGATGATGTTTTTGCCGAGCTGGATGTCCAGCGGCGGCGTAAACTTGCGGCAATAGTATCCGGTGCCGAACAGGTGCTGGTGACCGCCGCCGTCGAGGATGATATCCCCGCGGAACTTGCCGGACGGCGCGTGAAGGTCATCCCGGGAGGAATCGAAGAGCGGGAAAATCGATGAATAAGGATACCGACGGCGGCCTGCAGCCGGGCCGCGACCCCGATGATATCGATGCTGCCCAGGCTGCACTGAACAGGATGCGCGATGCGGCAGCCGCCCGCGGGGAAATCCGGCGGAAGGCACCTCCCCGGCCGGGTGCCGCCGCCCAGAAACCGGGCCGAGGCGTCACCGGCACGCGCGGATTCCGGCAGTTTCATTCCACGGGGCGGGACCCACTGGGGCTGGGCAAGGTGGTGGGGAGGCTCGTCGCGGAACGCGGCTGGAGCTCGCCCGTGGCCGTCGGTTCCGTGATGGCACAGTGGGCCACCCTGGTGGGCCCGGAAATTTCCGCGCACTGCACCCCCGAGAGCTTCGAGAACACCACTCTCCACGTCCGCTGTGATTCCACAGCCTGGGCCACGCAGTTGCGTCTGCTCAGCATCAGCCTCCTGGAGAAGTTCCGCACGGAGCTCGGCGACGGCGTCGTCACCAGCATCCAGGTGCTCGGACCGGCGGCGCCGAGCTGGCGCAAGGGCCTCCGAACTGTCAACGGCCGCGGTCCCAGGGACACCTACGGCTAGATCCCGAAAGGCCTCGAGGCTGCCGGATCTGAAGCACTCCTTGCAAAACTCTTGATAAATCCGCAAACGCCGTGTAGGGCGCTTCAACGCCCCCGAGCCGTATAGGCACCCTAGGGCGGGACCCCTAAAGCCTTGCAGGGGGAGCCAAAGGCCTCTCAGCGGCACTTTCCCGGCCGTTTAGGGCCCCAGAATGCGGGGTTATGCCCTACAGCACGGTAGAATCGTGGTAGATAACTGGGCGCCGGTGAAACGTTGACTGAGTCCGTTTCCGACGCAAAACCAGCGTGCGGTAGACGGCTCCTCGAGTCAGCGGACCAGCCGGTGACTTCAGTGACGTGCCTGTTGGCTTGAGCCCTTCCCTGGGAAGGGGCATCGGCCGGCCTTCAACGAACATAGAGGAGTCGAAAGCGCCTGTGGCTAACGACAATGCAGATATTCCGGCAGTGGAACCAGTAACGGGGGATGCCCTCACGTCTGACGCGCCGCCGGAGGCCGATACGCGACATGGCTACGGCGCCAGCGACATCACCGTGCTTGAGGGGTTGGAAGCTGTCCGGAAACGGCCGGGGATGTACATAGGTTCCACCGGACCCCGCGGCCTGCACCACCTGGTCTATGAGGTGGTGGACAACTCGGTCGATGAGGCGCTGGCCGGCTACTGCACCCACATCGAGATCGTTTTGCAGGCTGACGGCGGCGTCAAGGTGGTCGACAACGGCCGCGGCATCCCCGTCGATATGCACCCGACGGAGCACAAGCCCACCGTGGAGGTCGTCATGACCATCCTGCACGCGGGCGGAAAGTTCGGCGGCGGCGGATACGCCGTTTCCGGCGGCCTGCACGGCGTCGGCATTTCGGTGGTCAACGCGCTCTCCAGCCGGGTCGACACCGAAGTCCGCCGGCAAGGCCACGTCTGGCGGATGTCCTTCGCCGACGGCGGCAAGCCGCAGGGCGGCCTCGTCAAGGGCGGGGAAACCTCCGATACCGGCACCACGCAGACGTTCTACCCCGATGCCAGCATCTTTGAATCCACCGAATTCGACTTCGAGACGCTCCGCGCCCGGTTCCAGCAGATGGCATTCCTGAACAAGGGACTGCGCATCACCTTGACCGATGAGCGCCGCGCCGCTGACGAACCGGCCGAAGACGGCGACCTGGATCTGGACACGGTCCCCACCGAGGGCGAAGTTCCCGCCGAATTCCACACGGTTGTCTACCAGTACGACGACGGTCTGCTGGACTACGTGAAGCACCTGAACTCCGGCAAGAAGGTCGACGTGGTCCACGAGGACGTCATCGCCTTCGAAACCGAGGACAAGGAACGGCACATCGCCCTTGAAATGGCGATGCAGTGGACCAACGCGTACTCCGAGAGCGTCCACACGTACGCGAACACCATCAACACCCACGAGGGCGGAACCCATGAAGAGGGTTTCCGTGCCGCGATGACCTCGCTCATCAACCGCTACGCGCGGGAGAAGAGCATCATCAAGGAAAAAGACGACAACCTCACCGGCGACGACATCCGCGAAGGCCTGACAGCCGTCATCTCCGTCAAGCTTGCCGAGCCGCAGTTTGAGGGCCAGACCAAGACGAAGCTCGGCAACTCCGAGGTCAAGGGCTTCGTGCAGCGCGTGGTCACCGACGGCCTCGGTGACTGGCTTGAACGCAACCCCGGCCCCGCCCGGGACGTGATCCGGAAGGCCATTTCGGCGGCCCAAGCCCGGATGGCCGCACGGAAGGCACGTGACAACGCCCGCCGCAAGAGCCCGCTGGAGTCCTTCGGCATGCCCGGTAAGCTCTCCGACTGCTCCTCCAAGGACCCGGCCAGGTGCGAGGTGTACCTCGTGGAGGGCGACTCCGCAGGTGGTTCGGCCAAGCGCGGCCGGAACCCGGAAACCCAGGCCATTCTGCCGCTGCGCGGCAAGATCCTGAACGTGGAGCGCGCCCGGCTTGACAAGGCTTTGGGGAACGCCGAGGTCCAGTCCATGATCACGGCCTTCGGTACGGGCATCGGCGAGGACTTCGACCTGAGCAAGCTGCGGTACCACAAGATCGTGCTCATGGCCGATGCCGACGTCGACGGCCAGCACATCACGACGCTGCTGATGACACTGCTGTTCCGCTACATGCGGCCGCTGATCGAGAACGGCTACGTGTACCTGGCCCAGCCACCGCTTTACAGGATCAAGTGGTCCAACGCCCCGCACGACTACGTCTACAGCGACCGCGAACGGGACGCCCTCCTCGTTTCCGGGCAGGCCGCCGGCCGCCGCATCCCCAAGGACAACGGCATCCAGCGGTACAAGGGCCTCGGCGAAATGGATTACACCGAACTGTGGGACACCACGATGGACCCGGACCATCGCACACTGCTCCAGGTCACCATGGATGATGCCTTGGCCGCGGACCAGACCTTCTCCACCCTCATGGGTGAGGACGTCGAATCCCGCCGGAACTTCATTCAGCAGAACGCCAAGGACGTTCGGTTCCTGGATATTTAGCGGCAACCGCCTCGATATATTCTAGAACCGATATATACCTGAAACGGAAAATATAGATTATGAGTGACGAAACACCCGAGGTTCCGGCCGCATCCACCGGTGCCGCCGAGCCCGTGCTCGAAGGCAACGTCCTGGTGGACCGTATCGAACAGGTGGACCTGCAGACGGAAATGCAGCGCTCCTACCTCGACTACGCCATGGCCGTCATAGTCGGCCGCGCCCTCCCGGATGTCCGGGACGGGCTCAAACCCGTCCACCGCCGGGTGCTCTACGCGATGTTCGATGGCGGCTACCGCCCCGACCGCTCCTTCAACAAGTGCGCGCGTGTTGTCGGCGAGGTCATGGGCCAGTACCACCCGCACGGCGACACGGCCATCTACGACGCACTGGTCAGGCTCATCCAGGACTGGACGATGCGCTACCCGCTGGCGCTCGGCCAGGGCAACTTCGGCTCCCCTGGCAACGACGGCGCGGCCGCACCCCGGTACACCGAAACCAAAATGGCCCCGCTGGCCATGGAGATGGTCCGGGACATCGACGAGGAAACCGTCGACTTCCAGGACAACTACGACGGCAAGAACCAGGAACCGACCATCCTGCCGGCACGGTTCCCGAACCTGCTGGTCAACGGCTCCTCCGGCATCGCCGTCGGCATGGCCACGAACATCCCGCCGCACAACCTCCGCGAAGTCGCCGACGGCGTGCAGTGGTACCTGGCCAACCCGACCGCCAGCCGCGAGGAACTGCTCGAAGAGCTGATCCTGCGCATCAAGGGCCCCGACTTCCCGACCGGCGCCACGATTCTGGGCCACAAGGGCATCGAGGACGCCTACCGCACGGGCCGCGGATCCATCACGATGCGCGCAGTCGTCAACGTCGAAGAACTCCAGGGCCGCACCTGCCTGGTGGTCACCGAACTGCCGTACCAGGCCAACCCGGACAACCTGGCGATCAAGATCGCCGAACTCGTCAAGGACGGAAAAATTTCCGGGATCGCCGACCTCCGCGACGAGACCTCCGGCCGCACCGGCCAGCGCCTGGTGATCGTCCTCAAGCGCGACGCCGTTGCCAAGGTGGTGCTGAATAACCTTTACAAGCACACCCAGCTCCAGGACAACTTCGCCGCCAACATGCTGGCGATTGTCGACGGCGTGCCCCGCACCCTGAGCCTGGATGCCTTCATCCGCCACTGGGTCACCCACCAGATGGACGTCATTGCACGGCGCACCCGCTACCGCCTGCGCAAGGCCGAGGAAGAGGCGCACATCCTGCGCGCTCTCCTCAAGGCGCTGGATGCGCTCGACGAAGTCATCGCCCTAATCCGCGCCTCGACCACCACTGAGGCCGCCCGCGACGGCCTGATGCAGCTGCTGGACATTGATGAGCTTCAAGCCCGGGCCATCCTCGACATGCAGCTGCGCCGGCTCGCGGCACTGGAACGCCAGAAAATCCAGGACCGCCACTCCGAGCTGGAGGCCCTGATCGCCGAGTACAACTCGATCCTGGCCTCAGAGGAGCGCCAGCGAGAGATCATCAGCACGGAACTGGCCGAAATCGTGGCCAAGCATGGAGATGACCGCCGCACGAAGATCCTTATGGGCTTTGATGGCGACATGTCGATGGAAGACCTCATCCCCGAAGAGGAGATGGTGGTCACCATTACGCGCGGCGGCTACGTCAAGCGCACCCGCAGCGACAACTACCGCTCCCAGCAGCGCGGCGGCAAGGGCATCAAGGGCGCCCAGCTACGCGGGGACGACGTCGTTGAGCACTTCTTCGTCACGACGACGCACCACTGGCTGCTCTTCTTCACCAACCTGGGACGCGTGTACCGGGCGAAGGCTTACGAACTCGCGGAAGCGGGACGTGATGCGAAGGGCCAGCACGTGGCGAACCTGCTGGCGTTCCAGCCGGACGAGCACATCGCCCAGGTGCTGGACTTGAGGGACTACCAGCACTCGCCGTACCTGGTCCTTGCCACCAAACGGGGCCTCGTCAAAAAGACCCGACTGGAGGACTACGACACCAACCGGTCTGCCGGCGTCATCGCGATCAACCTGCGGGAAGGCGACGAACTCGTCTCCGCGCAGCTGGTCTCCGAAACCGATGACCTCATGCTGGTGTCCCGCATGGGCCAGTCGATCCGCTTCACGGCAACGGATGAAGCCTTGCGCCCCATGGGCCGCGCCACGTCCGGGGTCACCGGCATGAAGTTCCGCGATGATGACGAACTGTTGGCGGCCGACGTCGTCAAGGACGGCTCGTTCGTCTTCATCGTCACCGAAGGCGGCTTTGCCAAACGGACCGCGGTGGAGGAATACCGGCTCCAAGGCCGGGGTGGCCTCGGCATCAAGGTCGGCAAGTACCAGGAGGAGCGCGGCCATCTCGTCGGCGCCCTGATCGTCCAGGAGGAAGACGAAGTCCTGGTGGTCATGGAAGGTGGCAAAGTGGTCCGCTCCTCGGTCACTGGTGTCCCGGCCAAGGGCCGCGACACCATGGGCGTCATCTTTGCCAAGCCGGACAAGAACGACCGCATCATCGCCGTCGCCCGCAACAGCGAACGCGGGCTGGAAGGCGACGAGCCGATCGAAGGTGAAGACGCAGGTGAGGCCGCAGAAAGTCGGGCAACCTTGCCGGATGACGTAACGTTGGCTGCAGATACCGGATCACACGAGGGGTCCGCAGAGACAGAATCAGTACCGGCCCCGGAGTCAGATGCATCATCGGGAAACGCCGAGCTGGACGAAGACAACACCGGAGGTAACGAGTGAGTAATTCCGACTCATATCCCAAGCCGAGCAGCGGCGTTCCCGGCGGCGTGCGGCAGCCCGCGTCCGCACCGCGGGTGAGCGCCCCGTCGCGTCCGCAGCAGCGCCCCGGCGCCGCCACGGGTTCAACACAGCGTCCGCCGGCACCCGGGCAGCGTCCTGTGCAGGGCCAGCGTCCCGCCGCCCCGGGCCAGCGCCCGGAAGGAGCGGGCCAGCGTCCCGGCCAGGGAACTGCAGGCCTGATTAAGCCCGCCCCGAAGGCAAAAGTCCGCCGCGCCCGGCTTCTGGTGAGCAAGGTGGACCCCTGGTCCGTATTGAAGATGGCATTCCTGCTGTCGGTCGCCCTGGGCATCGTGACCGTAGTGGCCGCAATCGTGCTCTGGACCGTCCTGGACCTGACCGGCATTTTCGACCAGGTGGACAGCCTGCTCGGGACTCTGGCGGGCTCGGAGGGCGGCGGTTTCGAGCTCAAGAAGGTCGCCTCCCTGGGGCAGGTGGCTTCGTTCGCCACGATCATCGCCGTGATCAACGTGGTGCTCCTGACGGCACTTTCCATGCTGTCGGCGGTGCTGTACAACATTGCAGCGACGCTGGTGGGTGGCATCGGCGTCACGCTCACGGACGACTAAGAAAACCCGTTTTTCCCCGGAATTCCGCGGAAGAATGCCTCGATTTGAGATCGGGCCGGGATGTGCTGTACAGTCATATCTCGGCCCGATGAGGCATCGGGGCGTATAGCTCAGGCGGTTAGAGCGCTTCGCTGATAACGAAGAGGTCCCAGGTTCAAGTCCTGGTACGCCCACGGAACCTGTAACAGGTTTCTTGAAGAGGTTTGGTGAAGGTTCGGAGTGTTCTGAACCGGAACGGGGTGCGCGTGAAGAAATTGCTGGTTGTTGCAGCTACGATCGCAAGCGTCCTCCTCTATAAGAAAGTACAGGAATCCGTTGCCCGGAAAACAGTCTGGAGCGAGTCGACCGATACGGTTGATTAGCCCGGATTCCCGGTTCCGACGCTGGAAATCAGCTCGCTGGAACTAGGGTATGATTGACGGGTTGCTTCCTATGGGGGCATGGCGCAATTGGTAGCGCACCTGCTTTGCAAGCAGGGGGTTCGGGGTTCGAGTCCCCGTGCCTCCACCATAGGAAAGGCCCCGGACAGCGGAAACGCGGTCCGGGGCCTTTTGCTTTGTCGAAAAGCGGGGCAGCCGAGGGGTGCCGCCTCATTCCTTGGGTTTGGCGTAGTCTGCCATCCCTTGCCAGTCGATAAACACGTAGGGTTCGTCTCCAATCACCCAGGCGTCGTGACCAGGCGGAATGACGCCGAAGTCCCCGGGACCGTACTCAATCTCCTCGCCGTCGTCCATGACGACCTTGAGGCGGCCCGAGACTGTGTAGCCCACGTGGGCAGCCATGCAGCTGTCCGTCTGGACAATCGGTTTGACGTGCTGGGACCACTTCCAACCCGGCAGGAACGTCGCACGTCCCACGGCGCCGGCGTCAAGATTGACGAGCTGCAGCTGGCCGGTCGAGTCCTTGAAAGGGCGCGTTTCCTCTGGACTATCGAAACTCTTGCGGATCATTGAAGCCATGATGGCCTCCTTCTTCTCTGATGGCGAGACCGCGATTAAAGACTTGCACCACGGTGTGTCGGGGTCAAGGACCGGTGGAAGCACTCGCCCTGCCCCGGCCCCACTACTGTTGGAGCGTGAACTTCTTCCTTGCCGCCCTTGGGGTGCTGGGCGTGGCTTCCTCGGGTCCACTCATCGCAGCCACGCTCGGTGCCACGTCTGTCAGTGCCCTCGCCATCGCTTTCTGGCGCAACGCCATCGGAGCCGCCGTCATGGCCGGCCCCGTCCTGGTCCGGCAGCCCCGTCAGTTCGGCAGGATCACCGCACGCGAGTTCCGCTGGTCCTTGGCTGCCGCGGTCGCCCTGGCGCTTCACTTCGCTTGCTTCATCACCTCGCTGCAGCTGACGTCGGTCGCGGCCGCGACGGCCCTTGTCTGCCTGCAGTCCGGTTGGATCGCGATCTTCCAGCTGTTCCGCGGGGTCAGGCACCGCTGGGGGGTCCTGGCCGGACTCGGCATCGCCTTTGGCGGCGTCGTGGCGATCACCGGCTTCGACATGGGCACCTCTCCGGGAGCGCTCCTGGGCGACCTCCTGGCAGTGGCTGGCGGTGCCCTGGCCGGTATTTATACGCTTGCCGGAGGCAAGGCGCGCCAGACGATGGGGACAGGCGTCTACACGACACTGTGCTACGGCATGTGTGCTGCCGTCGTCGCGGTCTTGGCGCTGTTCTCGCAGCAACCCCTCGCAGGCTTCGAAACCGCAGGCTGGCTCGGCATCCTGGCCATTACCGTCTGCGCCCAGCTGGTGGGGCATACAGCCTTCAACCATCTGCTGGCGACGATGAGTCCGCTGCTTGTGTCCATGATCATCCTGCTCGAGATCCCAGGCGCAGCATTGCTGGCCGCGGCGTTCCTGGCCGAAAAGCTGCCCGCCGGGACCTACGGGGGCCTGTCAATGATCCTGGTGGGGCTCGCCGTCGTCGTCCTGGGCCAGCGGAGCTCTCGATCCGTCCGGCGGAACGCCGCCCGGCTGGCGGAACTGGGCACCGACTAGAACGCGCCCAAACGCGTCCTCGGCGGGAGGCGGCTACTGGCCCCCGCGGCGGGCGGGCTGGGCGGTGTTGACGGTGTGGATGGCGCGCAGCAGCTTCGCCGGGAAGTACACCGAGAAGAAGACCACCATGGGCGCCTTCAGCGCCATCTTTTTGACGTTGTGCGCCTTGTACGTGCGGTCGAACCGGGTCACGTAGTAGCGGTAGTCCCGCGGCGAGTCTTCGAGCCGCCGGGCGGACATGCCCGAGACCATCTGGGGCCAGTACTGGATACGGAGTTCGTGGTCGGCCAGGTGCAGGGAGAGGTCGATGTCTTCGTGCATCTCGTCCCTCTCATCCCGGCAGGTCTCCGCCCGGATGATCTCCCACGCGGAGCGCCGCAGCGCCATATTGGAACCGAAGAGAAAGTGGTACTGGTGCTTGGCAAGCTTGAGCATCAGCTGACGCATCTTGTCATCGGCTTTGAGCCCGAACCGGCGCATGGGCATGTCGTAATAAACAACCGGGCCGGTGGCCGCGTGCACGGCGTCGTCTGCGAACGCTTTCTGGACCTGTTCAACCCAGTCCGGCTCCAGCACGGAGTCGGCATCGATCCGGCCCAGGACGTCGCCCGTGGCGTGGTTCAATCCAAAGTTCCGGGTGGGAATGAGCCCCTGGTCCCCGTCCTGGCTGAGCAGGATGATCGGGCTCTCCGGGTACTCCAGCTGCATCTGCTGCACGATGCCGGCGGTGCGGTCGGTAGACAGGTTGTCCACCACGATGATTTCGTGGGCCGGGACGGACTGGTAGACGGCAGCGATCAGACACTGCCGGATGACGCTTTCCTCGTTGTACGCCGGAATGACAATAGATACAGCCGGCGGCAACGCAGCGACGTGCAGGGCATCCTCGGGGTATCTATCGGGTGACATCACGACAAATTTAGCATCTACCGGTCGTTCCCCCGGTTGCCGGGCACAGTCCGGCCCTGGACACGGCGGGGAAGAAGCACCCGGGGAAGTGAATACGCCAGGCGAAACGAAGGAAGGGACCCCGCCCTTGGCGGAATCCCTCCCTTCACCGGCTAACTGACGCAGCCGGGACCCATCCGTCTGTAACTACTCGCCGGCCTTGTCCTGGCCCGTCTTGTCGCCGTTGTTGTTCATGCTCGCGGCAATGTTGCGAACGGCAGTTTTCGCGTCTATGGCTGCCTTGGCGGAATCCTCGGCGGCGTCCTCGGCAAGGTTCTTGGTTGCATCGGCAGTGTTCCCTGCTGCATCCGAGACGGAGCTGGCAGCATCTGCGGAAGCGCCGGCTGCGGTGTCCGCGGCGGCGACTGCCGCCGAACCGGCCTTGTCGGCAGCGTCGCTGATGGAATCCTTGGCTTCATTGACGGTGGAGGCCGGCACGGGGGCAGGGGTTACCGGCGTCGGCGTCTTCCAGGGATCCTCAACCGGCTTGGAGGCCTTCCAAGCCGCAACACCGGCGGCGAACGCTGCGGCGATGACACCGAAGATCAGCAAACCGCGGTGCTTGGGCTTCTGCGTCCTGGACAGCTCACCGCTGACGGCCTTCCCGGCCTCGTTGGCTGCAGCCTTGAAATGGTGGCCCGCGCTCTGCGCCTGCTCCTGGATATTGTGCACAACACCAGAGTCAACGAGCTTTTGGGCTACGGCGTCCACATGGGCCGGAGCGCTTTCCAGCGTCCGGTGCACTGCCTCGGATGCCTGGCCGATCTGGTCCGAAAGCCGCGGGAGGTACTCGACGACGACCCTGTCACGCGCCTGGGCGATCACCGGAGTCGCTTTGTCCAGGGCCTCGTGGAGGCGGGGTGTGGCGCCTTCGACGGCGTCATGGATCTTCGGCGCCAGCTGGGCCAGGCCGTCCTGGAGCCGCGGGGTAACGGTGGCGACGCCGTCGGCCAGGTTGTGGGCTGCCGACTTGAGCCCCTCCTGGATCTTGGGAGATGCGCTGTCCAGACCCTGCTGCAGGCGCGGAACGGCCCAGTTCACTGCTGCTTCAACCCGCGGGGCTGCCCAGTCCTTGGCGTTCTCTACCCCGGTGCTGACTGACTGCTCCAGCTCACGGGCAATACGATCCGTTTTCTTCACAACTACCTCCCGATTAATGTGACGATTCTGCTGTTAGCCTACGTGTCCAGAACCGCACCGGCTATTCTTCAGGCCGATTTCCGGCGGATTTCACCCAGCGCGGAACTGACTGCGCGGCCCTGTACGCAGCGGCCCGCCGTGGAAGAATAGGCCCTATGACTGCCATCGCAACCGCAAAAGCAACCATCCACACAAGCCTCGGCGACATCGCCGTCAACCTCTTCGGCAACCACGCGCCCAAGACCGTCAAGAATTTCGTCGGCCTGGCCACTGGCGAGCAGGCCTGGACCCACCCCGAAACCGGTGAGGACAAGACCGGGACGCCGCTGTACGACGGCACCATCTTCCACCGGATCATCAAAGACTTCATGATCCAGGCCGGCGACCCGCTGGGCCGCGGCGTTGGCGGACCGGGCTACAAGTTCGACGACGAAATCCACCCGGAGCTGACCTTCAACGAGCCCTACAAGCTGGCGATGGCTAACGCCGGTATCCAGATGGGCCGCGGCACGAACGGCTCCCAGTTCTTCATCACCACCATCCCTACCGGCTGGCTGCAGGGCAAGCACAGCATCTTCGGCGAGGTGGCTGATGAGGAGTCCAAGAAGGTTGTCGACGCGATCGAGGGAGTCCGTACGGGAATGGGCGACCGTCCCGTCGAGGATGTCGTCATCAACAGCATTGACGTAGAACAGCTCTAGCCCGAGCGCATGAGCTACGGAATTCCGGCGGCCGAGCCGTCCGCGCAGATTCCGGTGTGCCCCCGGCACCCGGACCGTCCCGCCTATGTGCGCTGCCAGCGGTGCGGGCGCCCTGCGTGCCCCGACTGCCAGCGGGCGGCCGCCGTCGGATTCCAATGTGTTGACTGTGTCAACGAAACCCGGAACGCGGCCCCGCAGGCCCGGACGGTCTACGGCGGCGCCGTGGCCACCGGCAAGCCGCTGGCCACGCTTCTGCTCATCGGGCTATGCGCCGTTGTCTACGTGCTGCAGTGGCTGATACCGGGGCAAGCAGTTGAGGAAAACCTCGCCTTCGCGTCCGTGTACGCCGCTCCCCAGTTCGGGTCATTCGAACCCTGGCGGATGTTGACCTCTGCATTCGTCCATTCGCAGGGCTTCATCCTCCACATTGTTCTCAACATGTACATGCTGTGGATCTTCGGCCAGGCCCTCGAACCCGCACTGGGTCGCATCCGCTTCCTCTCCGTGTACATCCTGTCCGCAATTGGCGGCTCCGTGGGCTTCCTCTTGCTGACGCCGGTCCTCCCGCCGACCGGCGTGGAAGGCGCCTCCGGCGCCATCTTTGGCCTTTTTGGGGCCATGCTCGTGATCCAAAGCCGTCGCGGCGGGGACACGAGGCAATTGTGGCTGTTGATTGTCATCAACGGCGCCATCGGTTTCCTCGTCCCCCAGATTGCCTGGCAGGCCCACCTCGGCGGACTGGTCACAGGAGCCCTTTGCGCCGCGGTCATTGCCTACTCCCCGCGAGGCCGCAGTCAAGGGTTGCTGCAGGCGGCCGGCTTGGTGCTGGTACTCGCCCTTCTGGTCGCCGTCTCAGTTTTCCGAATCGCCGGCGTCAGCGCCTAGGACGCGGCTGTTCCGCTGGACCCCGTTCCCGCCCCTTTGGCTGACAGCCGATCCCTCCCCCTTGTGCAAGGGCGTACGTCATGCAAGAGTGCACGAATGGTGGCGGCGGTTGCACCGAAATCCCGTCCGGAGGCTCAGGCACACGTAATGCGAACCTCGTCATCCTCCCAAATGAATTAATCCGATGCTGAGGTCGCGCGCACACTCAGCACAATTCAAGTTCGTGCGTCTCGCCAAATGACCGCCACCGAGTTTCAGATTCGCGTGGCCGAGGTCCTCAACCTTTTTGACATCGAAGCAGTGGGCGACGAAACGGGCGTGTATTACGGGGACGAGGGCGTTGAGCTGGAAGATCAGCCTCTACTCGCGGCCATTCGCGTACTCATTGGAAGGCGATTCGGCATCCCGGAGGCTCTACAGTAGCCCGACAGCAGGGGTCCTGGCGGTCGATGATGCCGAACCAGACTTCGGCGAGCTCCCGGTCGGGCTGGCGCAGGAAGGACAGGAACTCGTCCCGGCGGTGCCGCGGCGGCGTAGCCGTCGGTGCACCGCTCGATCTGGGGCGGCTGCGTGGCAGCATCGAGGCGGTGCAGTCCAGGGCCTGGATCTGGGACTTCTCGTCCACGCGGCCTTTCTCGTCGTATGGAGGCGCTTGTCCGAAGCACCAGCGAAGGAGAATGATGCCCGGGCCTGGGTTTTCAGGATCACGCGCAACCTCATGCTGAACACCCCACGCAGCGCCCGCGTCCCCGCACGCCGCGTCCTGTTCCGGTGCACGCGTCCAATATCCCGTCGGCAGCCCTGAGATGCTGGTTTTCCACAGGGGTTATCCACACTGTTGGTAACTTACATAGCTGTAGTTCACGGTGCCTATCCCGATCTGACGGCCACTGCTGGCGATTTCTGGGGAAGTGCCGCGCGCGGGGGCGGAGATCTCCACATCTGTGGATAACTTCTGTGGGTTGCCCTGTGGTTAAGTGGACAACTTCGGCCGCGGCCCCGGTCCGCCCCCGGGTTACGGTGACAAGCCGCGCAGCTCCCTGCATGCTGCCCGCAGCAACCGGTAGCAAGCCGTCACGGCACCCCCAGGAGGCCACAGCCAAACGTCCTGGGTCGTGGTGCCGATGCCGACCCAAGTAAGAGCTTTATGTCTGATTTCAAGAAGATTTCAACAGGGTTATTCACATTGTTAATAACTTGATGCTCTGAGCATTTCCGGCCGAAACTCCGGCTTCACGCGCCCAAAGCCGTTTAATCTCATGCGACGTATCCAGTTATCCCCATCTGTGGATAACTTGTGGGTACTGCGATGTTGTTAAGTGGATAACTTTTCGGCGGGACCGTCGCGGACGCAATGGTGTGCGCAGTCGTGGGCACAGTGCTGCGTGGCGGGATCCTGCCAATGTTTACGGCGACGTTAAAACTTATCCACAGCCAATCCACACTGTTAATAACCGACGGTCCCGTGACCAGGGCCGCCGTCAGAGGGCAAATCGCGCTCCGGGGCCGCAGGCCGGGCGGGATGGGATCCCCTGGACCCTATCTGTGGAAAGTTATCAACAATTGTGGATAACCCTTACCACAGTTGTGCACAAGTGTGGACAGCGATCCGGGCTTCCCTATCCCGACTGAGGCGGGGTCAGCGCGCCCAGACGCCCGAAGTGCCGCGCCGGTGGCTGTCCAGTAGATGGGTATCAACCATTCCGACTGCCTCCATGAGGGCGAACATCGTGGTGGGGCCGACAAATGCGAACCCCTTCTTCCGCAGCCCCTTGGAGAGGGCCACTGACTCTGCCGACGTTGTGGGGATCTCGTCCAGGGACACAGGCTCGGGGGTGGCCGCCGGCTGGAACCCCCAGACGAAGTCCACCAGGCCGCCGTCGTCCCTCAGGGCGAGGGTAGCCCGGGCGTTGGTGATGGCCGCGTGGATTTTGAGCCGGTTCCGCACAATGCCGGCATCCAGCATCAAGCGGTCAACATCGGCCTCGGTGAATGCCGCGACGGTTTCCGGATGGAAGTCGTGGAAGGCTGCCCGGAAGGCGGGGCGTTTGCGGAGAATGGTGGCCCAGGACAGCCCTGCCTGGAAGGCCTCGAGGCTGATTCGCTCGTACAGGCCCTGCTCGTCCCGGACCGGCAGTCCCCACTCGTTGTCGTAATAATCACGCAGCATCGGATCCACTGCCGCCCACGAAGGCCGCGTCAGACCGTCCTCGCCGATGATGGAGCCGTTCGTGCCGGGAGTCATGCTGGTCCTTCTCTGCTGTGGATCCGGCTGGATCGGCCGAAGCCTGCGCATCCTTCGAGGCGACCATCAACGTCAGTGGGCCGCAAGCGTTGTGACCGCATCCGGCCGGTCAGGAACGTTCTGGTCAGGAACGCCAGCGGGTGGTCATCAGAAAGCCGACAATGGCGATGCCGAATCCGGCCACGATGTTCCCCGATGCCCATTCCTGGACGGGGAAGGCTCCCTGGCTGATGTAAAACGTAATGATCCACAGCAGGCCAATGATCATCAGGCCGAACATGACCGGTTTGAACCACACGGGGTTGGGCTTGTAGGCCTGCGCCGCAGGGGTCTGCGGCGCCACACGTGCGGTCCTCTTACGCGGCTTTGACTCGGGCACTGGTCCTCCTTGGCGGGGTGGAACAAGAGCGGAGACCAGGCTTGATATCCTGCAGGAGGCAAAGTGCCGGCGGTCAACGCGTTCTTGGTCAAGTTTGAAAATCGTAATCGCAGCAATTCTAACTGTAGTTCCGGCCCCACGGGTGTCGCCGCGGGCATCCAGGAGGAGAACCCGCGTTGGAATTCGATGCCCGCGGGTGAGGATTGCTGCGGCGCTGGTGCTTGTTGCCGGCCTGCTGGTATTGATGGTTCAGATCCCTTTCCCTGAATGGCGCATTTCACCCAGTTCACTGATTCGACGATTGGTTCAGCAAGGCACCCATGAGCACAACCAAGATTCTGGTCGTAGACAACTACGACAGCTTTGTTTACACCCTGGTGGGCTACCTCCAGGAACTCGGCGCGGAGACCACCGTGGTCCGAAATGACGACGTCACCCTCGCGGAAGCCATCGAGATGGCCGAGGCGCGCGACGGCGTACTCATCTCACCGGGGCCGGGAAACCCCGCAGGGGCCGGAGTCTGCATTGAGCTGATCAAGTGGTGTGGCGGGCACGGCAAGCCCATGCTCGGGGTGTGCCTGGGTCACCAGGCGCTGGCGGAGGCTTACGGCGGTATAGTGACCCACGCCCCGGAACTCATGCATGGCAAGACATCCCTCGTCGAGCACCACGGGACCAGCGTGTTTGCCGGGCTGCCCTCGCCCATTACGGCGACCCGCTACCACTCGCTTGCCGCCGTCCGCGAAAGCATCCCGGACGTCCTGGAGATCACCGCAGAGACAAGCACCGGCGTCGTGATGGGCTTGCAGCACCGCACCGCCCCCTTGTGCGGCGTCCAGTTCCACCCGGAGTCGGTGCTGACCGAGGGCGGTTACCAGATGCTGGGCAACTGGCTGGAATCGTTGGGCATGGCGGGCGCCGCCGAGCGGGCCGCGGGACTAAGCCCGCTCATCCGGCACTGACGTTCTTCGGCGCAGGTTACGAGAACCAGCGCACGGGACCTAACCCAGGAGGCTCAAGCCCTCTGTCTTCGCCGTCGGTGTCGGTGTCGGCGTCGGGGTAGGCGCCGGTGCCGGGGGTGGGGGCGGAGCCTTCGCCACGGTCACGGCGATGGTCTTGCCCTGTTCGACCGTTGCGTCCGCGGCGTCGCTCTGTGCGGTCACCTTGCCCGGCACCACCTGGGAATTTTCGACTTCCGTGACGCTCATCGCCAGCCCCGCAGCCTTCAGGGCGGCCTCCGCCTCGGTCCGCGGCAGTCCGATCAGCTGGGGAACGGCCACCTTGCCGGTGGATACGACCAATTCAACCGTGCTGCCCGCGGCCACATTCTGCCCGGGCGCAGGATTCGTGGTGATGACGATGCCGGCCGGCACGGCAGGGCTGTTGCTCATGGTGGTTGTCGGAGCTCCGGTCAGGCCTTTCTGGCGCAGCACATCCCGGGCGGCCGCCTCGGTTCGGCCGGGCAGATCGGCAGGAATGGTGATGACGCTTGGACCCTCGGATATGTTGAGCGTGACGTCCGCATTGCGTTCCAGGGAGCTCCCCGCAGCAGGGACAGTGCCGATGGCGCTGCCCTTGGCAATGGCGTCATTCTGGAGCCTGTTGAGCTGCGGTTTGAGCCCGGCGTTGTAGAGCTTCTGAAGTGCCTCGGATTCGGTAAGCGAGGTCACCGTTGGAACCAGGATCCTGGCGACCGGCGGCGGCTGCTGGTTCATCAGGTTGTACAGCCACAGGCCGCCTCCGACGAGGACCAGCACGGTGAGGACCATAAGGGTCGCAATCCATGTTCGGCGCCGGGACTTCTGATAGGGGGTCTGTTCGCGCTCGGCGGGCAGGACCAGCGGAAGGCTGCCGGTGTCCGCCCGCCCATAGAGTTCGGTGTCGTGCGCCTTCAGTGGTTGGTCGTCTCCCGCTGTGTCACCGGCAGGCCGGAGACGGCCGCCCGGTACGTCGTCCAGGAACTTGGCCCCGGTCAGCGAGAAAGCAGCCGCGGGCGCTGCACCGTCGGGACGGGGAACGCTGTTGGTGGGGTCCGTGGGTGCCTCGCTCGACGCGGGCGGCGCCACTGCGACGCCGCTGCGCGCGGCCCGCAAGGCGCGCCGGAATGCTGCGGCGTCCTGGAAACGGTCGGCCCGGTTCTTCTGTAATGCCTTCATGAGCACACTGTCCAGCGCCTCGGAGACTTCGGGGTTCAGGCTGCTGGCCAGTTCGGGGATCTCGCGGACATGCTGGTAGGCCACGGACACCGGGCTGTCGCCGATGAACGGCGGGCGGCCGGCCAGCATCTCGTACAGCAGGCATCCGGCTGAATAGAGGTCGCTGCGGGCGTCCACGGTTTCGCCCCGGGCCTGTTCAGGCGAGAGGTACTGGGCAGTGCCCACGACTGCTTGTGTCTGCGTCATGGTCGCGGAGGAGTCCGCCATGGCGCGGGCAATCCCGAAGTCCATCACCTTGACGCTGTTGGACTCGGGGCAGAACATCACGTTGGCCGGCTTGATATCCCGGTGGACGATCCCGGCCTTGTGGCTGTAGTCGAGGGCCGAGAGCACGCCGAGGGTGAAGTCGACGGCCTGGTCGATCGTGACCTCCTTCGCCCTGATGAGGTCCCGGATGGTCTTGCCGGAAACGAACTCCATCACAATGTAGGGCACCCGGACAGTGTCGTCGTGGTCGCCGGGAACCGCATGGTCCCCGGTGTCGTAGACGGCCACGATCGAGGGGTGGTTCAGCGCTGCTACGGCCTGGGCCTCGCGCTTGAACCGGGCCTGGAACTGCGGATCCCGGGCCAGGTCCGGGCGCAGCAGTTTGACTGCCACGGTCCGTCCCAGCCGCGCGTCAACGCCGCGGAACACATCCGCCATTCCGCCGCGGCCAATCAGTTCACCCAGCTCATAACGCCCGCTGAGGACGCGCTGGGTGTTCACGGGGAGGCGGTCCTCCCGGTGCGATGGTGTGCGGGGCGTGTTGGACATGGCTGGCTACGGTGTCGGCTTCGTGAGCGTCGGCAAAGGCGTGGCCGCGGCCGGGGCCTTGGCCAGATGGTAGGTCACCACGGAACCGGTGGCTACTTTTTGGCCCGACGCAGGATCCGAGCTGACAAACGTTCCCGGATCCTCTTTCTTATTGCTTGGGTCGACGTCGGCGCCCTTGACCCAGCGGAGCCCGGCATTCTGGATGGCTTGCTGTGCCGCGGCCTCCGTGGCGCCCGACGGGATCGCGGGGACCGTGACCATCTCGGGTCCCTTGGAGTAGAACACCTTGATGCTCGAGCCGGGCTGGACAGGACCGGTCGGATTGATGTCGATGACTGTTCCCGGCGGGGCACTGTTGAAGGCCTCGGCGCCGTCGACCTGCAATCCCTTTGCCGTCAGCTCGTTCCGGACATCGTTGTAGGGCCGGCCCAGATAGGCGTCCGGGAACACATTGATGGCGGCCGGGGTGGACTGCGTGGGTGTCGCGGAGCTGACGGTGGGGCTGGGGGTCGTCGCCGTGGGCGTCGCCGACGGCGTGGCGCTGCTGGGCTTCGCGCTGCTGGGGGCGGCAGTGCTGGCCACCGGCTGCGAGGGAAAGAGCATGCCCGCCTGTGTAAGGGCAATACCCACGATGGCGAAGAGCACCAGCAGGATCAAAGCAATGAGCGGCCAGGTCCACGGGCTGCGGCCGCGGCGCTGCGGCTCATCAACGGGTTCGTCGTAGTCCTCGTCCTCCTGCACCCAGTTCCGCTCAGCGGCCAGGGCATCGGCGCGGGAAAGGGCGCTGCGCGCGCCGTACCCGCTGGCCGCGGCCGCACCGGCCGCCAGGCCTGCCGCGGCTCCTGCGCCGGCGGCACCGACAACAGGCAGAGCCGATGTAGCCGACGTCGAGCGGTCCCCGATGACACCAGTGGCCGCCGTCGGGATGTCCACGGGGGCGGTGATGGGACCCGTGGTTGCCTCGAAGAGGAGCATCCCGGGCACGGCGGCGTGCGCGGCGCCGATGTCACCGTTGCGGATGGCTTCGGCTGCTTCTGAGAGCTTGACGGCGTTGGCGGGCCGGCTCTTGGGATCCTTGGCCAGCATGGACATCAGCAGGGCACGGACGGGCTTGGGCAGGGTTTCGGGCAGCGGCGGCGGCGCATCGTTGACCTGGGCCAGCGCGATCGCGATCTGGGACTCTCCGGAGAAAGGGCGGTGCCCGGTGAGGCATTCGTAGCCGATCACGCCGAGCGAATAGATATCCGACGCTCCAGTGGCTGTCTGGCCGGTGGCCTGCTCCGGAGCCAGGTACTGGGCGGTGCCCATCACCTGCCCGGTCTGCGTCAGCGGAACCTGGTCCGCGAGGCGGGCGATGCCGAAGTCGGTGACCTTGACCCGTCCGTCCGGAGTGATGAGCAGGTTGCCCGGCTTGATGTCGCGGTGCACGAGACCCTGGGCGTGCGCGATGGCCAAGGCGCGCGCGGTCTGCGCGATCATCGAGAGGGTCCGATCCGGTGAGAGCACCTGCTCACGTTCGATGATGCTGCTCAGTGGCTGGCCCGGGACAAGTTCCATGACGAGGTAGGCGGAGCCCTCTTCCTCGCCGTAGTCGAACACATTGGCGATTCCCACATGGTTCAGGAGCGCGGTGTGGCGTGCCTCGGCCCGGAAGCGCTGAAGGAAGCCCGGATCGCCGGTGTATTCCTCCTTGAGGACCTTGATGGCGACGATGCGGCCAAGGACCAGGTCTTTGGCTTTCCAGACTTCTCCCATACCGCCGATCGCAATGCGCGTGGTCAGCTGGAACCTGCCGCCGAGGGTGATTCCTGATGAAGGCCTCACTTATTCAACACCGCCTCAAAAATCTTCTTCGCGTTCGGACTGGTTAGCTTTGCGCCGGTGGTGATGTCCACGCCTTGCATGACGATGGTGACAGCCACTTGCGGGTCGTTCGCCGGGGCAAATCCGGTAAACCATGAGTTGTTCAGGCCGGTACCCAGCTCCGCGGTGCCGGTCTTGCCTGCCACCTGCACGCCAGGCACGGCGGCGCCACGGGCGATGCCGTCGCTGACGACGCTGGTCATCCACTCCGTGATCTGGCGGGAGATCTCGGGCGTAGTGGAGGTCCGCAGCGGCTGGGGTTTGGGCTCGTCGATCACGCGCAGGTCCGGGGAACGGACGGCCTTGATCAGGTTCGGCTGCATCTGGACGCCGCCATTGGCGATCGCCGCGGTCATCATGTTGATTTCGAGCGGAGTAGCCCGGACGTCACGCTGGCCGATGGCTGACTGCGCCAGGCCGGCCTGGTCCAGGTTCTTGGGGAAGATGCTCTGGGCGGAGTCCAGCTTCAGCTGGTCGCCCCAGTCCTGGCCGAAGCCGAATTTCTGCGCCTGGTCCGCGATGGCTTTCTCGCCCAGATCCAGTGCGATACTCGCGAACGGAGTATTGCAGGACTGCTGGAGGGCGAAAGCGAAGCTCGCAGTGGTGCGGGTATAGCAATTGCCCCCGGCGTAGTTCGGCAGCTTGTACTGGATGCCCGGGAAAGGCATTTCCGCCGGGTTCGGCAGTTCGCTGTCCTTGTTGTACTTGCCCGAGTTGAGGGCCGCCGCCGTATCAACGAGCTTGAACACCGATCCGGGCGCCAGGAGCGCACCCGTGGGGCCGCTGACGTTCTGGTTCAGGTTGATTCCCGGGACCTTGTTCAGGGCGGCGTAGTTGGCCTGCTCGGCATCGGCATCCTGCGTTGCGATTTGGTTCGGATCGTAGGAGGGCTTGGAGACCATGGCCAGAACGGCCCCGGTCTTGGGGTTGGTCACCACGATAGAGCCCCGCTGGCCGTCCGGGATGAGGTCATAGGCGAGCTTCTGGATCTTCGGATCCAGGGTCAGCTCCACCGATGCGCCCTTTGGCTGGTTGCCGAGGAAGAGCTGGCCGACCCGGTCCAGGAACAGCTGGTCCGAGCTGCCGGCGAGCTGCCCGTCCATGGCCTTCTCAAGCCCGCTCAGACCGTAGCTCCTCGAGAAGTAGCCGGTGATTCCGGCGTACAGCTCCGGCTGCGTGTAGGTCCGCTGGAATTTGCAGCTCTCGTTGCCGGCGACCGATTGCGCGATCGGGCTGCCGCCGACGATGATGGCGCCGCGGTCGTTGCAGTAGTTCTGCAGGAGGGCGCGCTTGTTCCATGCATTGGCCTTGAGCTCGTCGGCTCCCACCACCTGGACGTAGCTGAGGGCGCCGAAGATCAGCGCGAACATCGCGATCGCGGCAATCCAGGAATTCCGGATGGCTTGGTTCACAGGTGTTTCACCGCCTCAGTGGGTGCGTCTGGTCTGGTCCGGGCGCCGGAGGCCGCTTCCGGCATCGAAGGCATGGCGGGGGCGCCCCTAGTAGCGTCTGGAGCCTCGCCGGGAGCCATCGGCGTGGTGTCCACCGGGCTCCGAGCGGTGTGCGAAATCATCAGCAGCAGGCCGACGATAATCCAGTTCGCCAGCAAGGAGGAACCGCCGGCGGCCAGGAACGGGGTGGTGAGGCCGGTGAGCGGAATGAGCCGGGTGACGCCACCGATCACTACGAAGCACTGCAATGCGATGGCGAAGGACAGGCCGGTCGCCAGCAGTTTTCCGAAGGCGTCCCGGGTGCCGAGCGCGGCGCGGAAGCCGCGCGTGAACAGCAGCAGGTACATCAGGACGATGGCAAAGACACCGATCAGCCCGAGTTCCTCGCCAAAGGAGGCGATGATCATGTCGCTGTTGGCAAAGGGGACGAGGTTGGGGCGCCCCTGGCCAAGACCCGTGCCAACAAGGCCGCCATTGGCCATGCCGAACAGGCCCTCCACGATCTGGAGGCTGCCGCCGAACTCCCGGCCATAGACCTCGGGCGTGAAGGCATTGATCCAGCCGTCGATCCGCAGGGCCACGTGGGAGAACACCTTGGAGGCGACGAAGCCCCCGCCGGCCATGAGGACCACTCCGATGACCACCCAGCTGATACGGCTCGTGGCGACGTAGATCATGACCAGGAACAGGCCGAAGAACAGAATCGACGTACCGAGGTCGCGCTGGAAGACCAGCACGCCGATGCTGACCAGCCAGGCGGTGATCATCGGGCCCATGTCCTTGAACCGGGGGAATTGCAACGGCCCGACCTTGCGTCCGGCCAGCAGGATGAGGTCCCGGTTCGAGGACAGATAGCCGGCAAAGAAGACGGCCAGCGTGATCTTGGCGACCTCGCCCGGCTGGAAGGTCATGGAGCCGATCTTGATCCAGACGCTGGCGCCCAGGACCTCGCCGGCGGAAATCCCCGGCACGAGCGGCAGGACCAGCAGGACGGCGCTGACCGCCAGTGAAATGTAGGTGAAGCGGCGCAGGATCCGATGATCCTTCAGGAACCAGATGACCGCGATGGCGACAGCCATGGCCACCACCGTCCAGCGCAGCTGGTTGTTGCCGGTGTCTTCCCCGACATGGTCCAGGCGGTGGATCATGGCGAGGCCGAGACCGTTGATGGCCACGACGATCGGAAGTATTACCGGATCGGCATATTTAGCGCGGATGCGAAGAACCACGTGGAATGCCAGGGCTGCAAAGGCCAGCAGGCTGGACTGGAACCAGAAGTCGGTGTCGAAGGCCTTTTCCCGGTCCACGCCGACCAGAGCCTGGGCGCCGATCCCGACGGCGAGGGCCAGGACCAGCAGGACCAGCTCAACGTTCCGCCGGGGCTTGGGAACCGTGTCGATGTGTGTCATTTGGCCCCCTGGCAATTCTGCGGCGTCGCCGTGGCGGAGGCAGTCGGTTGCGGCGTTCCGGAGGCGCCGGCGGTGGGTCCGGCAGCGGTCGCGGTGGGGGAGGGAGTAAGGCATTCATCCGCGGGGGCCGTGGTGCCGGTCCGCTCGAGGTTCTTCACTATCCTCTGGGCGTCATAGAGATCGCGGGCGGGCACAGTCTCGCGTACGCGCTGTTGGGAAAATTCAGGCAGATCTGACATCCGGATATCGGTCACCGCTTCGAGCGTGGAAAGTTGGATGGGGCCCAAACGCTGGGAAACCCCGTTGAAGATGGCCACATGCTGATCCTGTTCGCCGATGTAATACCGGGTCTGGGTCCACGCGTAGCCAAGCCACAGGCCAACACCCAGAAGGGCCACGATGGCGGCTGCGATGGACACTGTCAGCCAGCGGCGGGAGCGGGTGGCAGGCTTGTAGTCCTCCCCCTCTTCGCGCGCTTGGTCCGACTTGTGCGTCAGGACCGTCGCGGCCCTGCGTGCGACGGTCCGTCCCGCAATGGACGGGATGGAGCCGGATTCCGCGGCTGCGGCGGCGGCTCCCACGAGCTCATGGGGGCGGGTGGAGAGCTCTTCGCGCAAGACTTCGGCGGACAGGTGTTCGCCCAGGTGCGGATCCGTCGCCGGCTCGGGTTCCTTTGTGTCCGTGTCTTTGTCCGAACCCTTTTCTGAGTCCGTAACGGCAGCAGTGTCTGAGTCCGGAGCTGTGCCTGCGGCACCGGCCTTCGCTGCGGTCTCACGCCCGCCGGCCTTCCCGCCGTCGGGCGTCTCTTTCGACCCAGGCTCGCCCGTCCCGGCGCCGTAGGTGCTCCCGGTTCCCGGCACCGCGGCGGCGCCCGCCACTGCGGCGGACGGAGGGAGGGCTGCGCGTGCCGGGACGATGTCGACGGCGGCGGTCCGCACGTCGTCGAGCGTCCGCTCGGCGATATCAACGAGGACAACCGTCACGTTGTCCGGCGCGCCGGCCTCGAGCGTGAGGTCCACCAGGAGTTCAGCGCATTCGCGCAGATCCTTTGTCTCCCGGACGGTGCGCTCCACCACGTGGCCGGCGACGTAGTTAAGGCCATCCGAGCAGAGCAGCCAGCGCTCACCCGGCTGGACGTCGAGCGTGTCCAGGTCAAGTTCGGGGCTCGCGTCGACATCGCCCAGGACGCGCATGAGGACGTTCTTGTGCGGATGCGTTTCCGCCTCTTCGGGGCGCAGCCGGCCTTCATCGATGAGCCGCTGGACGAAGGTGTGGTCGACGCTGACCTGTTCGAACTCGCCCTTCCGCAGGCGGTAGGCGCGGGAGTCGCCGATATGGGCGAAGTGGAGTTTGCCTTCCGCCAGCAGCAGGGCCGTGACTGTGGTGCCCATCCCGGCAAGCTTAGGGTTGATGTGGACGAGCTCGGACAGCAGCGAGTTGGCAGTCTGGATCTCATCGGCGAGGACCGTGCCGGCGTCGCCGTCGTAGGTGTCGTGATCCAGGTGGATCATGTCCAGCACTGTGGCGGCGGAGGCGACATCGCCGCCCGCATGCCCGCCCATGCCGTCGGCGACGACTGCGAGGTGGCGCCCAACGTAGGCGGAGTCGTCGTTCTTCGCGCGCACACGGCCGACGTCGGAACGTGCAGCGTAGCGCATGATGAGCGGCCGCTTGGGAACAGTTGCCTTATCTACTGCCTGGCCTGCGGAACGGTCCGGAGCAGCCATGGCTATGGCCTCAATTCGATGACCGTCTTGCCGATTCTCACGGGGACACCCAGTTCCACCGGTAGGGCCCGGGTCAGCTGCTGGTCTGCAAGATACGTGCCGTTGGTGGATCCGAGATCCTCGATGAACCAGCGGCTGCCCTGCGGAAACAGGCGGGCGTGCCGGCCGGAGGCGTAGTCGTCCTCGAGGACGAGCGTGGCTTCCTGCGCACGTCCGAGCAGGATGGGGCTTGCGGCCAGGGCGATCGTGGTGCCCCTGAGCGGTCCCTCGGTCACGACCAGCTGCCGGGCCTGCTGCCTGACGGGAGCCGGTGCCGGCTCGGCCAGGGCGGGATTCTTGCGCACCTGGCGTGCCGTCGGGGCTCCGGCCGCTGCCTTGCGTCCGATCATGAGGTCGCGGCGCATGGCGGAGACGATACTGAAAATCAGCACCCAGAGAAGGATCAGGAACCCGAAGCGCAGGGCGGTGATGGTGAGTTCGCTCATGCGCGGCCGCCTGGGTTGGCGGGCAGAAGTCGGAAGATGATTTTCGTCCGTCCCATCGTGATGGTGGAGCCGTCGGTGAGTTCCGAACTGCCCACGATCTTGTGGCCGTTGACATAGCTGCCGTTGGTGGACCCGAGATCAACGGCCTCGGCTGTGCCGGATCCGGACCGGATCTCCAGATGGCGCCGCGAAACTCCGGTGTCGTCAATGAGGATGTCCGCCTCGGAGGATCGTCCGAGGACGATCGACGGGGCGTTCAACGAGTAACGCTGGCCTTCAATGTCCAGTACGGGCTGAAGTCGCGCGGGCTGGCGTGTCGGGGCCGCCGGCAGATTGCCGTAAGGGGTCGGGGCGGGGGCCGAGGGTGCGGAGGCCTTCTCGGTCCGTGACGCGATCTCGAAGTCCCCGGCGCGGCGTTCTTCGGCGCGCCGGAAGCTGATGCGGACCGGCCCCTGGAGGGTGTAGCCCTGGCTGCGCACGTGGTTGATGACGACGTCGCAAAGTTCTTCCGCGAGGGGTGTGCCCCATTCCTGGGCGCGCTGGAAGTCCTCATCACTGAGAAGGACGTCAAAAACGTTAGGGGCCAGGGTGCGTCCAGCGGCGATCGTGATGGCCTTGTTGTCCACCTCGCCGCGAAGGCGGCTGGCGATCTCGACGGGCTCAACCTGGGCGCGAGAACCGGTGGAGAAGACTCCACGGACGGCCTTTTCGATGCCGCGCTCGACTTTGTCCAGCAATCCCATGGTCCTTCTCCTTTCCTGATGGCTGCGGGGCACTGTTCGTTCCGGAACTCGGTTTTCAACACCTGCGGGCGCCTGTTCCCAAAGGGCGCTCCTACATCAGATACTACTGGGCATGGCTGGGAATGGCCTCAATGGGCGCCCGCGCTCCGTCGACGGAAGCCGCCGTGGACCGGCCCTGACGTGGGGTGACACCCGCCCGGAGCCGTCACCGCGGCCTCCCGGGAGGGTTCGGGCGGGCAAGCGTGCGACGTGCGAAAAAGGACGATATGCCGGGCCCGGCTGCCCGATTGGTGTTTTCCCGCAGTTGTCCGTTATGCTTGATCTCGCTGCTTTTACGAGGTTGGCGGTCCGGAAAACGGGCCCTTTCCGAGTGGAGGAAGTTGCGCGCGAGTGGCGGAACGGCAGACGCGCTGGCTTCAGGTGCCAGTGTCCGAAAGGGCGTGGGGGTTCAAATCCCCCCTCGCGCACGCAATGCAAAGAACCCCGGGAAATCAATGATTCCCCGGGGTTCTTTCGTGTGTCGGCCCGCGCGGACGGATTCGCCTGGGGAAGGAAAGCAGGTCTCCGGTGGCCGGGGTTATCGCGTACTGTCCGCGCACGGCCCTGTTCCGCACATCGCTACTTGCGCAACAGGCACGAATGTGGCGGATTGCGGTTTCACGGAGGCTCGTCGGCAATGTGCCATCCGGGCAGAAAGAAGCACGGCAGTCTTTGGGGGAAAGACTGCCGTGCGACCGATCAAGTGTAACGGAAACCGTGCAAGGGAAGATGCCTGGGTGAAGCCAAGGGAGGGGACGCGGCCGGAGCGGGAGGCCGCGGCGAACTGGCCGCCGTCGGCGATGCCTGAGGGCTTGTGGGCGGGGATGAACGTCATGCCCGCCTGTGTCCGGCGGACCGCCGCCTGCGTCAGGAAGCCGCGGGCCCGATCATGTCCAGGGTGTACCCGTTGGGGTAGGCGGACATGCGCCCGCCCGGGGTGAACGACGGGTTCGTCGGCAGCGGACTCATCCGGGCACGGAGGGCACGGACCCGCAGCACGGTCCGGTACGCGGCCCGTAGCACTGCCGGTGCCGGCTTCAGGCCCAGGGCGACGGCGACCTCGGGTTTGTCCATCATCAGGGCCAGCACGACGCCGGTGAACGGGCGAAGCCGCGGGTGGAGCCGGACCTTCAGGGCATCCACGGTGGCGGAGAGCAGCTCGGCGCCTTCCGGGCTGGGGCCCATGTGGCGGGCTTCGTAGTTGTCCAGGAACGCGTTCGCCTCGGCCAGAGTCGCTGGCGCCGCGTCCAGACCCATCCGGCGGCCCAGTTCGGCGTAGAACGCGACGGCGGCCCGCTCCTCCAGGGGAGTGGTTTTCCGCCAGCCGTACTGGGCGATCCAGCGCAGCGGCAGCACCAGCAGCGTCATGAGCACGTACAGGAAGTCCTCCCCGGTGCCCGGGACGCCCGCGTGGACCCGGCGCAGCAGGTTCACCATGGCTTGTCCGCGGTCACTGTCAAACCCGTTGGCGATGATCTCGTGGATGACGATGCCGGTGTCGTAGGAGCGTTTCATCGGTCGGGCCCGCAGTTCGCCGCGGGCTGCCAGGGTCCGCGCGATCGAAGGAATGGCGAAGTTCCGGTAGTAAGAGACGAAGAACCCGGCGTGGATTTCCTTCTGGAAGTCGTAGAGCACCATGGTCCGGTAGATGCCATACAGGTCCTCGCCGCAGGGGAGGGACCGCCGGGTCTTATGCGCCAGCAGGCCGCTCACTGGGTGCGTTCCAGACCGAAGTCGGATTCGACCAGGAGCAGGTAGTCGCGGTCTTCCGCTGCCAGGCCAGAGCGGCCGCCCGCGGCGAGTTCGGCGTCCCAGATTTCCACGATCATCCGATGCAGGCGTTCTTCGGGGAGTGCGTCGGCGTCGGCTTCCAGCATCCGGTCCGTCGGCCGGTCTGCCAGTGCCCGTTCGCGGATTTGCGCCACCTTGGCGATGGTGCGAAGCAGCCGGGCTGCCGCCCGGCGCTCGGTGATGCGGCCGGCGACGGGCGGGATCGTCAGCCCGACACCGACCAGGGTAATGGCGACCATTTCGAACGGGTGGACGGGAATGGCCTGCGCCCAGGGCAGCGACAGGTCCGGGAAGGCGGCCTCGAGCTCCCCAGTGACCATGTCCGCCATGACAGCGACGGCCACAAGGCAGCCGAGGCCCACCATGGAAAAGCCCACGCGGAATGACTGCCGCATTTGGGGCACATACCGGAAGCAAGTCCAGGCAATTTGGCCGCACGACCAGGCGATGAAGAAGATCATCATCAGCGAGAACAAGGAGGTGGCGATGGGGTGGCGGTGGTCGCCGGCCCAAGCGGTGGTGGACGTGGAAATGCCGGCGAGGAAAAAGAAGATTGCCTGCAAAGCCAGGGTTAAGGTCAGGGGCAGGGCGCGCACCCAGCCGGGGCGTCTGTCCGTGTCGGGGGACACGGCGCGCAGGACGGCGGCGCGCAGGTACCAGAGGCCGACAATCATGAAGGAGTTCAGTGCAAGCTTGACCATGTTCACCCCGCCCAGGACCGGGTCGAGGGCGAGATACAGGGACGGGTCCAGAAGCAGGGAGGACGCGCCGGCGAACACGGCGGCCATGAAGACGGTGTCCCGGCCTTTCCGGACCAGTGCGGGGATCCGGGCTGCGGCAAGGAGCAGCAGGGCTCCGGCCATGATGAGCTGCATCATCCGAACACAGCCCCGAAGTTACCGGGCTGGGCGTTGTGGCGGAAACCGGAGTTGCGGATTCGCATGGCGAGCCGGTCGGCGAGGATTTCGGCGGTGACTTCGAATTCGTCCATGAAGTCGGTGCGTTTCAAGGCGGTGAGGACCCGGTCCGGGTCAAGGTCCGGGAAGAAGACTTTCACGTAGTCGTGGCTGACCGTCTCCTGCTCGTGGCGGAGGATCATGTGGGGGTGGCTTGTGAAAAAGTGAAATATCCGACGCTAAGGTTGCATCGTCATTCGCGTCGAGATCACGGTCGGAACCTGCTTTCCCGTGGCCACAATACCGATGGGCAGGGTGCTCTTGGCTGCGAAGTCGCAGACGAGCCAAATCAATTCTGCCGGCATTTACGCCCTCGAACCATTCACTCCCAGGACCATCACCAATGAGGCACACCTGCGCCGCGATCAGCCTGTTCCTCAGCGTCGGCGAGGGAGACCAGTCGTTGCGACGCAGGTCTTCGCGCTCCTTAGGAGAGCGTCTTCCAGCGGCCAGGCTGTGTCCGTTGCCCGTAATGCGCGGTGGCCCGTGCGGACTGGTCAGCGCTTGGTGTTGAAGGCGGCGTCGAAGGAGGTGTTCGAGGCAGGGAAGTCGAATTTTTTGAGCGCTGCGAGGGCTTCGGGGGCGCCGTGGAGGCGGTCCATCCCGGCGTCCTCCCATTCGACGGAGATGGGCCCGGTGTAGCCGATGGCGGTGAGGGCGCGGAAGGATGATTCCCAGGGCACGTCGCCGCGGCCTGCGGAGACGAAGTCCCAGCCACGGCGGGGGTCGCCCCAGGCCAGATGTGAGCCCAGGACGGTGTTCCGGCCGGTGGGGCGCAGCTTCGTGTCCTTGCAGTCCACGTGGTAGATCCGGTCCCTGAAATCCCAGATGAAGGAGACCGGGTCAATGCCCTGCCACATGAAGTGGGACGGGTCCCAGTTCAGGCCGAACGCGGGGCGGTGCCGGATCGCTTCGAGGGTCCGGACGGTGGTCCAGTAGTCGTAGGCGATTTCGGAGGGGTGGACCTCGTGGGCGAAACGGACCCCGCATTCGTCGAAGACGTCCAGGATGGGGTTCCAGCGGTCGGCGAAGTCCTGGTACCCGGCCTCGATCACCTTTTCCGGGACAGGCGGGAACATCGCGACGTACTGCCAGATGGAGGATCCGGTGAACCCGACCACGGTGTCCACGCCGAGGGCCTTGGCGAGCCGGGCGGTGTGCTTCATTTCCTCGGCGGCGCGGGTGCGGACGCCTTCGGGGTCCCCGTCACCCCAGACCCTGGCTCCGACGATGGCCTCGTGGCGGAAGTCTATGGGATCGTCGCAGACGGCCTGGCCCTTGAGGTGGTTGGAGATGGCCCAGACCTTCAGGTTGTACTTTTCCAGCACGGCGAGCTTGGACGCGACATAGCCGGGCTCGTCCCAGCGCCAGGCGTCCAGGTGGTCGCCGGAGACGGCGATTTCCAGGCCGTCGTAGCCCCAGCCGGAGGCCAGCTTGGCGACTTCCTCGAAGGGCAGGTCGGCCCACTGGCCGGTGAACAGGGTATACGGGCGGGGCATCTCAGGTTCCTTCAAGCGTTTGCTGTCGTGAGTTGGGGGCTGCATTCAGCCGATGCTGCGGAGCCGGTGGACGACCATGGGCTCGGCGAGCAATGGATCGGCCAAGGCCAGGAAATCTGTCACATGGGACTGCCGATTGTGATCTGCGAGCGAATCGTCGTCTTCCCACTGCTCGTAGAGAAAGAACCTGGCTGGTTCGGCCAGATCGCCCAAGACGTCGTAGACGACGCAGCCGGGGTCGCGGCGGCTGGCTGCCTGCAGGTCGGTGAGCGCGTTCTCCAGGTCGTGGATTGAGCCCGGCTTTGCAACGAAGGTGGGAATGAGGGAAACCCTGTGGTCTTGCGCCGAGGGGTCTGTGTTGTCGGGCATCGGTCGGCTTTCGTGTCGGAGAGGTGGTGACGCGGGGTCGGGAGGACCGGGCCGCCGGCAGCGGACCGGTCCTCCCGGCACGGGTTCGCTTATGCGTCGATGAGCGGGACGTCGACCCAGGTGTCTTTTTCGGCTGATTCGATGATGGCGTCATCGATCAGGGCCGTCTGGTAACCGTCGGCGAAGTTCGGGCTTACGCTGCCGCCTTCGGCGATGGCTTTGAAGAAGTCGTGGGCTTCGATGATCTTGGTTTCGCCGTAGCCGATTCCCAGGGCGGGGATGGGCCAGAGCGCCTCGCCGTAGGGGTGGTTGGGTCCGGTGTAGACGGTGCGGAAGCCGCGCCGGTCGGCCTGGTCGTTGGCGAAGGACACTTGAAGTTCATCGCGTCGTTCGTAATTGAAGACGATGCTGCCTTCGGTCCCGTGGATTTCGAAGGTGATGAAGTTGTTGCGTCCGTGGGCGTTGCGGGTCGCTTCGATCGACCCGACTGCTCCGTTGGCGAAGCGGATCATGGTCATCACTTCGTCGTCGACGTCAACCGCTCCCTTGGGTCCTTCTCCGGTGCGGGCTTTGCCGAGGGAATCGGCGCCGCCGCTCTGAAGGGGACGTTCGGGGATCCAGGTCGACATCAGTGCGTTTACCTGGCTGAATTCGCCAACGAGGTAGCGGGCCATGTCGATTACGTGGGTTGCTATGTCACCGAGGGCGCCGGAGCCGGCGATGGATTTCTGGAACCGCCAGGACAGCGGGGAGTTCGGGTCGGCGCTCCAGTCCTGCAGGTACGTGCCGCGGAAGTTGGTGATGCGGCCGATAGCGCCTTCCTCTATGTATTTCTTGGCCAGGGCCACGGCAGGGGTGCGCCGGTAGTTGAACGCGACCATGTGCACGATGTCGGTGTTCTTCACCGCGTCGTACATGGCCTTGGACTCTTCGCCCGTTCGGGCCAGCGGCTTTTCGCAGATGATGTGCTTGCCGGCCTGGGCGGCGGCGATGGCGATCTCGGCGTGGAGGTGGTTGGGTGTGGCGATGTCCACGACGTCGATGGTTGGGTCATCGATGATGCTTCGCCAGTCCGACGTGGACTTTTCGAATCCGAAGCGGCGGGCGGCTTCGCTGGCGAGTTCTTCGGTTGCTTCCGCGATCACGGCGCGTACCGGTACTGCGGGGGCCGGCCAGAAGAACATGGGCATCGCTGCGTAGGCCAAGGAGTGGGCCTTGCCCATGAATCCGCCGCCGATGAGGCCGACATTGAGGTTTTTCACGTGGATTTTTCCCTTCGTAATTGCTGAATTATTTTCCAGTTGCGCTCAAACGGGCCGTTTGCTCCCCGTCCGGGTCAGGAGAGGATGGTGTCGAGGTATTTCTTGCTGATCTCCGCTGCCGCGCGGGGGTCGCCGTCGTAGGAATCAAGTTCGACCATCAGCCAGCTGTCGTAGCCGCTTTCCTTGATGGCCGCGATGATGTCGGGGAAGTCCAGGTCGCCTTCGCCCAGAGGAAGGAACTGGAACGGGTCCTTCCGGAAGTCCTTGAGATGGACGTGACGGATGCGGTCAGAATATTTGCGGATCTCCGCTGCCGGGTCGCAGCCGCCCGCGGCCAGGTGCGCGGTGTCGGGGCAGAAACCGATCCGGCTCAAACCCATCAGGCGCTCCAGCTCGTCGGGGCTTTCCACGATCGTGGTCAGATGGGGATGGTAGCTGGCGGAGAGTCCGAAGCTTTCGGCAATGTCGCTCACGCGGTCCAGAGCGGTCCCCAGACGTACGTAGTCTTCATCGGTCGTGCCGGCTGCCCGTCGTGCGCCGCCTCCGACGACAAGGCGTTCTGCGCCGAAGGTCGCTGCGAGTTCGGCGGCGCGGTGGATGCGGTGAAGCTCATCGGGCAGGATGTCGGCGTAGATAAAGTTCGCCCCCGTGTAGACACTGACCAGCGAAAGCCCTGAGCCTTCGAGGATGCCGCGGAGTTCGTCGGGGTTGTCTGCATATTCGACAAGGTTTCCGTCAAACATTTCGGTGCCTTCGTACCCCGCGGCAGCAATATCCTGGACGGCTTTGTCCATGGGTCCGTTGGTCCGGTAAAAGAGGTCTTTGACGCTGGTGACGCCCCCGGCGTCGCCGACGACGCCGCCCCAGGTGATCGAACAGTATCCAAGTTTCATTGTTCCTGCCTTTCAAGTGAAGATGAAAATGATCCGGTTGCAACAGTGTTCCGGTCCCCGTCTGGCACGTCGACCCAGTCTCCGCGGGAGGCGGATGCCAGGACAGCGTCAGTGATCCGGGCCGCGCGCAGGCCGTCGCTGAAAGTCGGCAGACCGTCGGGGGTCCGGCCTTCAACGGCTGAGTAGACGTCCGCGATGAGGGCGTTGAAGCTGTCCTGGTAGCCCTGCGGGTGTCCGGCAGGGAGCCGGGCATATCGCCTACCTGCGTCAGTAGACAGGGTGTCCGGTCCGCTGGGAATTAGGGTGCTCGACCGGGTTCCGCCGACCCACAGGGTATCGGGTTGCTCCTGGTTGAAACTGAAAGATGCTTCGGTTCCGTCGAAGGAGAACCACAGGCGGTTCTTCCTTCCAGGGGTGACCTGGCTGACGACCAGGGAACCCGTTGCTCCCAGGTCCGTCTCGAACAGCACGCTCGCACCGTCTTCCGTGCCCACTGCCGACAATCCTCCGGCGTCTTCGCGTTGTTCGAAGGCGCGCGCGGTCTTCGCGACGAGCCTGGTGATCCGGTGACCGGTGGTGAATTCCATGAGATCGCACCAGTGGACTCCGATGTCGCCGAAGGCCCGGGAGGATCCGCCCTGTCCGGGATCAACGCGCCAGTTATTGGTGTCCGCCCCGGCCAGCCAATCCTGCAGGTATGACCCGTGCAGGAGCCATAACCGGCCGGCCTCCCCTGCTGCCAGGCGTGCCCGGGTTTCGCGGACCGCCGGGTAGAAGCGGTAAACGAAGGGAACGGCTGTGACCGTCCCGGCGCGCTCGGCCAGCTCGCTCAGCTCAATGGCGTCCTGCAACGTCGTGGCCAGAGGCTTTTCGCAGATGACGGCTTTTCCGGCGGCGATGGCCTTCCGCGCCAGGTCAGCGTGGGTGGCGTTCGGGGTACAGATATGCACCACATCCACGTCGTCGCTGGCGATCAACTCTTCCGGCGACTCGGCCGCGTATCCCGCGCCCAGACTCCGGGCGGCTGCGTGGGCCGTGTCCGGGTTGCGGCCTGCCACGACGCTGACAACCCCTCCGGAAGCCCGGACTGAGTGCGCGTGGACCGAGCCCATGAAACCGGTTCCGATGATTCCGGAGCGAAGGTTTGTGCTCATGCCGGGTCTACTTCTTGCGGGCAAGGGCGACGGCGAGGATGATGATGCAGCCGCGGACGACCTGTTGCTGGCTGCTGTCCAGGCCGGCCAGGATCAGGCCGTTGTTGATCAGCCCGATCAGCAGCGCTCCGAACAGCGTGCCGACGACGGTGCCGCTGCCGCCAAAGAGGCTGGTTCCGCCGAGGATCACGGCGGCGATGGCCGAGAGTTCGTCGCCTGTTCCCCATTGGAAGCGGCCGGACTGCAGGCGCCCTGCGTAGAGCATGCCGGCGATGCTGGCGACGACACCGGAGATGAGCAGGACCTGGAACTTGATGCGCTTGGTGTTGATTCCGGTGAAATCGGCCGCGGTGCGGTTTCCTCCGGTGGCCAGGACCTGGCGGCCGAATTTGGTGCGCGCAAGGACGACCGCTCCGACGGCGACGAACACTGCTGACCAGAGGACGAGCCCGGGAACGGGGCCGAAGTTTCCGGAACCGAAAATGAGGTTGAAGGTGTCATCGAGGATGGGCTGGGGCGCTGAAGCGGTGATCCACTGCGCGGCTCCGACCGCAATGCCCAGCATGCCCAGGGTGACCAGGAATGAGGGAATACCCAGCAGACTCACCAGCGAACCGTTGATTGCGCCGACGACCACGCCGACGGCCAGCCCGGCCAGGATGCCCGGAAGGATACCCCAGTGGGAGATCGCCATGGCTGTGCAAACGCTGGACAGGCCGGCCACTGAACCGACGCTCAAGTCAATCTCGGCGCACGAGATGACGTAGGTCATGCCGACCGCGATGACGGTGATGGTGGCCGTCTGCCGGAAGATATTCAGGATGTTGTTGGCGGAGAGGAATCCCTGGTCCCTCAAAAGGATCGCGAAGAAAATGAAGACGACGACGAAACCGATGTAGATGACGTACCGCCGCCAGTCGAGTTCCTTCAGTACGGTGCCGATGTTGCGGGGAGCCGTCGCTTCGCGGGCTCCGATCGCGCTTGCCTTGTTCATTCTCAGACTCCCTGGACTGCGAGTTGTAGCGATTCCTCGTCAGCGATCTCGCTGCGAGGCAGGTCACGGATGACGGAACCTTCCCTGAGGATGAGCACGCGGTCGCTGACCGCAAGCAGCTCGGGATATTCCGAAGAAATAACGATGACGGCCTTTCCCTCATTGGCCAGTTCCCGGATCATGTCCAGAATTTCGCTCTTGGTGCCGATGTCCACCCCGGCCGTCGGTTCATCAAGGATCAGGATGTCCGGCTCGGTGCCCAACCATTTCGCCAGCACCACCTTTTGCTGATTGCCGCCTGAGAGGAGTCGGACGGGACGGCCGGGGTGCGCGACTTTCACAGCGAACTTCTTGATCAGGGCGGCGGACAGGGATTTCCCGGCAGCGAGATCAAGCAGTGGTCCACGGCTGATCTTTCGCAGCAACGGCAGCAGCAGGTTGTCCCGGACCGAGTGTTCAAGGACCAGTCCCTGGGCGCGCCGGTCTTCGGGGATCAGTGCCAGCCCGGCCGCTATCGCCTGCTGCGGTGTGGCCAGAGTTGTTTTCTTCCCCCGGATCAGGACCTCTCCGCTGTCGAGTCGGTCGATGCCGAACAGGGCACGGGCCAATTCGGTCCTGCCGCTGCCCATCAGACCTGCCAGGCCGAGAATCTCTCCAGGGCGAAGACTGAATGAGACGTCCCGGACCTTGGGTCCGGCGTTCAGTCCCCGGACCTCCAGAAGCGGTTCGCCGAGGTGGGCTGTGTGGTCCCGCTTGTGATAGGCCAGCTGGCCTTCGATCTTCTTCCCGACGATGCCTTCCACAATTTGTTCAGGGGTTACATTCGTCAGCGGCTCCGTCAGGAGTCTGCGTCCGTCGCGAAGGATCGTGATGCGGTCGGCGATCCGATAGATCTCGTCCATCCGGTGCGAAATGTAAATGATCGAGATCCCGCGTTTCTTCAGCCTTTCGATCAGATCGAACAGGGCTTCCGTTTCATGCTTCGCCAGGCTCGCCGTCGGTTCATCCATGATGAGCACACGGGCGTTCTGGGCGAGGGCCTTTGCTATTTCCGTCAATTGCCAGTAGGCGGTGCCCAGACGGGAGACGTGTGCCCGGGGGTCGACGGTGACTTCCATCTCCGCAAAGACCTCGCGTGCCCTGCGCACGGATTCCTTGTCGTCAATGAGCCCGGTACGGCCTTGCGGTTCGGTGGCGAGGAAGATGTTCTGGGCCACCGTCAGGCTGGGAACGAGGCTGAATTCCTGGAACACCATCCCGATGCCCGCGGCCTTCGCGTCCTGGATGGTGTTGATGAGCGTTGTTTTTCCTCCGATGAGGATCTCGCCGGAGTCTGCTTGATAGACGCCCTGCAGGATTTTCATCAAAGTGGATTTACCGGCGCCGTTACCGCCTGCAAGAGCATGCACCTCGCCCTGGCGGACTTCGAAATCGACGTCATTGAGGACACTGACCCCGCTGAAGCTCTTTGAGATGGAGCGCATCTGGACGACGTTGTCTGTGTTGTCTGTTGTGGTCATGGGAAGGTCGCTTTCGTGGGCGGGGCGGCGCCGGAGCGGCGCCGCCCCTTGCCGGGTTACTTCTTGTAAGAATCCTGAAGATCCTTGGGAGCATCCTCGTGATAGACCTGCTTCCACGCCTCAAGAACGTTGGAGTGATCAACGGGAAGGGCGCTGAGGGCGACATACGCCGGGGCTTTCTTGCCAATCAGGGAACCGGCAGCGAGCCTTGCTTCGGTAATTCCCTGGTCGAAGGGAACCTGAGCGCCGAGACCGACGACGAGCTCATTCTTTGCCAACGCGATCGCCACGTTCTTACCGAGGTCTTCGGTGGCGATCTTCAGGTCAGTCCGCCCGGCGGCGCGGGCGGCTGCCATGACGCCTTCAGCCGGAACGTCCCACACAGCCCAGATCCCTGAAAGATCCGTGTGCTTGCTGAGCATGGCATTGGCGGCGCCCTGGGCATCACCGGCGAAGTCCGGACCTGCGATGCCTTTCTCTTCTACGATCTTGATGTCCGGGTATTCCTTGGTGATCGTGTCTTTGAAGCCCTGGTAACGCTGCTTGGTGACGAAGAAGTCCGCCTGGTGGAAGATCACGCCGATCTGGCCCTTGCCGCCGAGCGCTTTGGCCATCTCATGTGCCGAGACAACACCGTTGCCGTAGTTATCCGCCGATACGTCCGAAACATAGTCTTTGCCGGCCGTCAGACCCTGGGGGACGTTGTCCATGAACACCAGCTTCGTTCCAGCGTCTGCCACCTTTTTGTAGGCAGCGGAGGTCGCGACGGGATCCGTCGGGATGGAAACGATGATGTCAGGCTTCTGCGTCATGACCGTCTCAAGATCAGACACCTGCTTATCCGGCTTGAAATCGGCGTCCGTGGTAGCAATGACCTTGATCCCCAGCTTTTCGAATTCGCTTTTCAGGCCTGCGATCTGCGCCGTCGCCCAGTCATTTCCGCCGTAGTGCATCACGATCGCAGCCTTCGCGCCGAGCGCTTTAACCTTCGTGATTTCATCAGGCGTCAGATCAGCCACCGACGCCGGCGAAGGCGTCTCCCCGTTCGGGCCCTTGCTGAGTACCTGCCCCTTCACCTGGGCCAAGGCCGTCTCTGCCTTCTGGGACACCCCGGAATCCTGGGTGCCCGAGGCGCTAGTGGATGAGCTGCAACCGGAAGCGGCGACCGCAAGGGCGGCGCTAAGAACGACGAGCGGAAGCTTGTGTTTCATGAATATTCTCCGATGAATATGTGATGGGCCGCGAGTAAAGACGAGAGGCTTCGCTTACCGAAGATCCAGGATCCCTACAATCCCTCCAGCGGCTAACCGTCGCACCCTCAATCGAAAGTATGGCATGGATCACCTTACTTTTGTCAAGAAGTCTTCAAAAGTCGACCGATAGTCGCTACTCTTTCTAGGTGGAGCAGCACCAGTACGCGGCCAGAGGATAATGAAGACGAGAAATGTCGGCAGAAAGTGCCCGACACAGTGTACGAAGGGACGACGATGACGATCACCAAATCCACGACCAGTGCAAACGGGGCGGGGGTTTATGAGCTTTTTCAGCTCATGCGCGACGGTGAACCCCGGACGCGAGCTGACATCGCAGCAATCACGGGACTGGCGCGCTCAACAGTAGGTCTGCGCATCGACGCGTTACGGGAACTCGGCCTCCTAAAGCCGGTCACTGACGCCGCATCGACCGGAGGGCGCCCGTCGTCACGGATCGCCTTCAATCCACGTTCCAGGATCGTGGCCGCAGCCGACCTCGGCGCGACGCACTCAACTGTCGCCCTCACTGACCTGGCGGGGACAACCCTGTGCGAGACACGCGCCAGACTGGACATCGCCGAGGGTCCGGAAAAAGTGCTGGGATACCTCGTCGGGACCATTGCAGCTCTCCTGGAGCAGATCGAATGGAACGGCTCTGAGCTCATAGCCATCGGCATCGGACTGCCCGGGCCCGTAGTACACGCAACCGGAAAACCCTCAAAACCGCCCCTGATGCCAGGATGGGACGGCTTCGATGTCCCGGAATACATCAGACGTACATACAGGGTTCCGGTCCTGGTCGATAATGACGTAAACATCATGGCGCTCGGTGAGCGCGCCATGAGACAGCCTCCGCGCGATGACATGATCTTCGTCAAAGTTGCCACCGGCATCGGATCGGGCATCATCAGCGGCGGCCACCTTCAACGTGGCACGGACGGCACGGCCGGCGACATCGGTCACATCCCGATTGCCAGGGCGGCCGGCGTGCCCTGCACATGCGGAAACCTTGGCTGCCTCGAAGCGGTCGCCAGCGCGCCCGCAATAGCTGCAACGCTACGTGCCGCAGGCCTGGCCGCCGAAACGAGCACCGACGTCATCAACCTGGTGCGCGCCGGAGACCTGACTGCGATCCAAGCCGTCCGACAAGCCGGACGCGACATCGGCGAAGTGCTCAACATGTGTGTCAGCATCGTCAACCCCTCCCTCATCACCATAGGAGGTTCCCTGGCCCCGGTCGCAGACCAACTCATCGCAGGCATCCGCGAAATCGTATACTCCCGATCCATGCCGCTGGCCACACAAAACCTCGTCATTGAACAATCACAGGCCGGACCCGAAGCAGGCGTCATCGGCGCAAGCATCCTCGCCATAGATCACGCGCTCTCCCAGGAGCGCATGGAAGCAATGACCTCGACCAAATGACCCAACCCGACGGGAACTGCTGAAGGTCTGATCGTCCGGGGTGGCGGTAGGCCGATCCGCTGACCGGGCCGTCGATCACCAACTACGCCTCCGGGAAGCACACCACGCCTTCGCCAACACAGGGAAGAGCGGGACCTTCTCGCGGAAAAGCGACGCTCGGCCACCCCGATCTTCGTCCGGTAACGATCGTTCGCAATTCACTCCGAGTCGCGTTCGAAGAAGTGCGACAGCACGGGGCCTTATTTGTAATGGTTCGCGTGTACCCTCCTATGTAACGTCCAGCCGGGTTACTGATACGTTTTGGGAATGCGAATCGGATACGGGCGTGTCTCAACACGCGATCAGCACCCCGAGGCCCAGCACGACGCCCTGACCACGGCCGGCTGTGAGCAGATCTTCATTGACACAGCCTCCGGAAAACTCGCCCGCAGACCCGAACTCGACAAAGCGCTGCTCTCGGCCAACCGGGCAGGTGATCAGCTCGTCGTCACCAAACTCGACCGGCTCGGGCGGTCGCTGGAACACCTCATCGATTTATCCAACACGCTGCAAGTGCGCGGCGTGGACCTGGTGGTCCTGGACCAGGGCATCGACACCTCCACCGCCATCGGCCGGATGTTCTTCCAGATCCTCGGCTCGATCGCCGAGTTCGAACACGCACTGATGTCCGAACGAACCCGCGACGGCCTCGCCGCTGCCCGTGCGCGAGGGCGGACCGGCGGCCAGAAACCAAAGCTCGGACCCCGCCAGGTCAAGCTGGCCCGCGAAATGTATGAAGAAAAAGGCCCCGACGGGAAACGTGCCCACACGGTCGAGCACATCGCCCAGGAATTCGGCGTCACCCGGCCCACCATCTACCGGCACCTCGCCAAACCATGAACGGTAGGCCCTGCAAGCCACAGCCGAACGGCAGCATGTCCGCGGGGCACGGCGGCGTAGCAGGTAAGGGCTTCTGAGGTGGCTCTGCGCTCTTTACTCACACCTGCAGAGCGCGGCCAAATCCTGGCAATACCCACTCGAGCAGAGGACCTTGCAGCCCACTACATGCTCAGTGAGGCGGATATGTCGTTGATCCGCCAGCGTCGCGGAGACACGAACAGGCTGGGCTTCACCGTCCAACTGGCGCTGCTGCGGCACCCGGGAATCGCGCTGGGCGCAGATACCGAAGTGCCGCCTGAACTGGTTTCCTGGCTGGCCTCCCGTCTGGCCGTTTCGTCCGAGGCCCGGGCAGACTACGGGGAACGTGAGGAAACGCGGCAGGAGCACGGACGGGAGATCCGCGCGTATCTGGGTATGACCGCGTTCGGCATTGCAGACTTCCGCGAGCTCGTCGAGCACGTGGGCGCCGTGGCTGCGCAAACAGACAAGGGTTTGCTCCTGGTTGAAAGCGCGAGAGACTTCCTGCAGGCAAGGAAGGTCGCTCTGCCTGGCGTCAGCGTCATTGAACGGGCCTGCGCCCAGGCCCTGACCAAGGCGAACCGGAACATTTACGCCACCCTGTGTGAGCAGCTGTCCGTGGAACACTGCAAACGACTGGACGGGTTGCTTCTCCGTCGCCCTGAGAGTTCATCGACCGAAATCGGCTGGCTGCGGCAGGCACCCCTGCGCGCCAACGCACGGGCGATGAACGTGCACATCGACCGGCTCACTACCTGGCGTGCCCTTGATCTCCCGTGGGCAGCGGGCCGGCTGGTGCACCGGAACAGGTTGCTGAAGCTTGCCCGTGAGGGTGCAGCGATGACCGCGGCGGATCTGGCCAAGTTTGAACCTACCCGCCGGTACGCGACTCTCTTTGCCATGGCCACCGAAAGCATGGCAACCGTCACCGACGAAATCATCGAACTGCACGACCGGATCATCGGACGCCTCATCCGGACAGCACAGAACAAACAAAACCAGGCCACGCTGGCGTCCCGATCCACCGTCACAGCCATGATGCGCCTCCACTCCAGGCTCGGCGATGCCCTCTTCGAGGCCAAGGAAAACGGCGAAGACCCCTTCGCCGCAATCGAAACAGCCATCGGCTGGAAATCCCTTGCCGAAAGCATCGCCCAGGCCAAGGAAATGACCAGGCCGGCCTTCGAAGATCACCTCGCGCTCGTCAGCACACACTTCACCACGCTGCGCCGCTACACTCCGGCGTTCCTTGCCGTCCTTGCCGTCCTTGACCTCCACGCAGCCCCCGCGGCACGAGACCTGCTGGCCGCGATCAACGTCATCCGCGCCCTGAACACCACCGGCGCCCGGAAAGTCCCCGACGATGCGCCGGTCTCTTTCATCCGGCCCCGGTGGAAACCGCTGGTCTTCACCGACGACGGCCTGGACCGGGGATTCTACGAGTTCTGCGCCCTCACGGAACTGAAGAATGCGCTGCGGTCCGGAGACATGTGGGTCACCGGATCGCGCCAATTCCGCGACTTCGATGACTACCTTCTTGCCGGCGTCGACTACACCGCCAAGAAGAACGCCGGGAAGCTGCCGCTGGTCACGACCGATGGAAGCGCCCAGTACCTCAAGGACCGGCTGGCCCTCCTTCAGGAGCGGCTGAAGGAAGTGAACGAACTCGCCGCCCGCGATGAACTCCCCGGGGTCCTGGTCACCGACAAGGGCGTGAAAATCACCCCGCTCGAGACGATCGTCCCCGCGCACGCGCAACCACTGATCGACCAGGCCAGCGCCATGTTCCCGCGGATCCGGATCACCGACCTGCTGATGGAAGTCGATAGCTGGACCGGATTCACCCGCCACTTCACAAGCCTCAAATCCGGCCACCCCTCCAAGGACAAGCAGCTCCTGCTCACCGCGATCCTGGCCGACGGAATCAACCTGGGACTGACCAAGATGGCCGAATCCTGCACCGGCGTCACCTACGCGCAGCTGGACCGCCACCAGGCCTCATACATACGGGACGAAACCTACAGCGCCGCGCTGGCGGAACTGGTCAATGCCCAGCACGGTCACCCCTTGGCCGCCCAGTGGGGCGACGGGACCACCTCGTCCTCGGACGGGCAGCGCTTCCGCGCTGGCAGCAAAGCTGAATCCACCGGGCATGTGAACCCCAAATACGGTGCCGAGCCCGGACGGTTGATCTACACGCACGTCTCGGACCAGTACGCACCCTTCCACAGCAAACTCATCAACGTCGGGGACCGCGACGCGACCTACGTCCTGGACGGGCTGCTCTATCACGAGTCCGACCTGGCGATCCAGGAACTCTACACCGACACGGCCGGATTCACCGACCATCTCTTCGCCCTCATGCACCTGCTCGGCTACCGGTTCGCACCACGGATCCGCAACATCGGCGACACCCGCCTCTACACCCCCACCAGCGTGCAGGAGCATTCGACATTGGCACCGCTGATCGGCGGGACGATCAACACCAGAACAATTGCCTTGCACTGGGATGAAATCCTCAGGCTCGCCGCGTCCATCAAAACCGGCACCGTGACAGCGTCCCTGATGATGCGAAAGCTCAGCGCCTACCCGCGCCAAAACGGGCTCGCCGTCGCCCTGCGCGAACTGGGAAGAATGGAACGGACCCTCTTCCTGCTCGACTGGCTCCAGGACCCCGGCCTGCGCCGCAAAGTCACCGCCGGCCTAAACAAGGGCGAGGCCCGGAACACCCTCGCCCGCGCCGTGTTCTTCAACCGGCTCGGCGAAATCCGTGACCGTTCCTTCGAACAACAGCGCTACCGCGCCAGCGGACTGAACCTCATCACCGCAGCCATCATCCTCTGGAACACCGTCTACCTCGACCGCACCATCACCACCCTGAGCAGCAACGGCGGCGACATCGACCCCGACCTCCTACGGTTCCTCTCACCCCTGGGATGGGAACACATCAACCTCACCGGCGACTACACCTGGCCCCGCGCCAACCACCTCAAACCCGGAAAATACAGGCCACTACGACGTCCGGCAAAACCTTAGCGTCGGATATTTTACTTTTTCACAAGCCGCCCCATGTGGGCGAACTCGTGCAGCACGATCTGCTGCCGGTGGACCTCGGAGGCCCCCTTGGCGTGCAGGATCAGGTCCATGTCATCCAGGCCGAACCAGAGTCCGCAGACCTTATCGGTCGGGGTGCCTTCCATGGGCTGGATGAAGATGGGCCGGCCTCGGGTGCCTTCCAGATGCCGGTGGATGGATCCGAGGGACACGGGGTCAGCCAGGTGAAGGTGTTCCTCGGCTGCTTGAGCCCGTGCGCGGGCAGCGCGGTAATCCATGGATAGGTCCTTGTGAGGGTTGATTGAGACCCGAAGCCCCCGTCTCCGAGTCCGAGCCTAGCAGGGCAGGAAGAGCCGTCACCTGTCCGAGGACGATGGGTCGCGCGGGGTGTTTGCGAGCTGTTGGTCGATGATGTTCCGGATTTGCAGGAGCGTCTCTGCGGAGAGCCCGTCCAGCTGGCGGGCGGCGAAATTGCGGACCTTGTTGGCGCGCATCGTGGCGAGCAGGTCCATCTGCGCTTCGACGCGTTCGGGAAGCTCGCCCTGGTCTTCGAGAAGGTAGTCGGGGTGGACCCCGAAAAAGGCGGCCAGGTTGCGGAGGAGGTCGGGTTTCTTTACCTCAGGGCCGGAGCCGTTGCGCATGTAGTGCCACCGGGCGCGGGACAACGGCGTGCCGGCGTCGGCCATGGCGTCGCGGATGTCGTTGAAGGCGATCTTGCGGCCTTCGGCTTCGGCGGCGTCCAGGAGCAGGTTCAGCTTCCTGGCCAGCGGCGAGCTGTGGCGGTCGGGGATCGACGCGTCTTCGGTCACGACGGGTCCTTTCGACGGGGTTCCACATGGTTGGACATGTCTAATCTTCGCAGGTACGCTCATCACAAGGAAATTGGACATGCCCAAAAGGGCAGGATTCCGGTGCCTACCTTTGGGGGGCAGAAAGGCCGCGCACTATTCAGTGCGCGGCCTTTATGCGTCCCTGCGTGGGCGCGCCACCGGCCTCAGCGCCGGAGTGCGCCGAAACCGGAAATGAGCGCCTCGAGGCCCAGGCTGAAGGCGGCATCGGCCGGATTCTCGAAACCCGGCCCGGCAAGGTTTGCGACGGCGGCGGTGAAGTTCGGCGTCGACGCCGCCATGCTGCCCGAATCGAAGATGTCCGCCGGTGCCGTGACGTCGTAGGCGGAGCCGAAAATGAAGGACTCCAGCGCCACGATGGCCGAGATGATGCGCTCCTGCGGAAATCCGGCCCGGCTGAACCCGGCGCTCACGGCCTCATACATGGCGAGCGTCTTCGGAGCGTCGGTCACGGGCAGCACGGCGATGACCGGGATCAGCGGCGTGTGCTTGGAAAAAACGTCCCGGTAGCTCCAGGCCCAGTCCCGGACGGCCTGCTCCCAGGGCTCGGAGTCGAAAGCCGACACGTCCACGAACGAGGTCAGATGGTCCTGGACGAGGACTAGGACCTCCCGTTTGGAGGAAACATGGTTGTAGAGGGCCGACGGCGCCACGTTCAACGTCCGTGCGAGTGCGGCCATGGTCAGGCTCTTGTAGCCAGTTTTTCCTACCAGTTGGAGGGCTGCCGAGGTGATGCCGTCCAGGTCCAGGACGGCAGCGGCCGGCCTGCCCGCCCGGCGCCGCGGTTCGGCGTCGGCGGGGTGCGACTCAGCGGGCGCGCTCGTGGCTGCCGGCATTTCCTGGCCTTTCTGGTCGGGTGTCCCAAGGATGCTTCCATTGTGCACTTCTTTGCGCAGGGGTCTTCCCCGTCGCGCGGCAAGCCGCTATAGTCGATCTAAATGAACGACATTCATTTAGTGGTCCGCATCACTCGCGCGGACACGGAGAGAGGACATCATGCTGGAATTTGATCGCGACGTCGTCATCGTCGGGGCCGGCCCTGCCGGCCTGACCGCAGCCCGGGCATTGAAGAAGGCCGGCCTGAGCGTGGCAGTACTGGA
This sequence comes from Arthrobacter sp. 10N418, assembly GCF_056394725.1. Taxonomy (NCBI): domain Bacteria; kingdom Bacillati; phylum Actinomycetota; class Actinomycetes; order Micrococcales; family Micrococcaceae; genus Arthrobacter; species Arthrobacter sp. 10N418. The sequence continues at coordinate 46,341 of NZ_JBFTIK010000007.1, read as the reverse complement.
GGCGCGGGACCGCGTCGGCGGCCGCACGTGGACGGACACCATTGACGGCGCCATGCTGGAAATCGGCGGCCAGTGGGTCTCACCTGACCAGACGGAATTGCTGGCGCTCCTGGACGAGCTCGGCCTAGGAACCTACTCCCGCTACCGCGACGGGCAATCCGTCTACATCGGCGCCGACGGCACACGCACCCTCTACACCGGAGACACCTTCCCGGTCAGCGAAACCACCGCCGCGGAGATGGACAAGCTCACGGCCCTGCTCGACTCGCTGGCCGCGGACATCGGTGCCTCCGAACCCTGGGCACACCCGAAGGCCCGGGAACTGGACACCATCTCCTTCCATCACTGGCTGCGCCAGAACTCCCCGGACGAGGAAGCCTGCAACAACATCGGCCTGTTCATCGCCGGCGGCATGCTGACCAAGCCGGCGCACGCCTTCTCCGCGCTGCAGGCAGTGCTCATGGCAGCCTCCGCCGGATCCTTCACTCACCTGACCGACGAGGACTTCATCCTGGACAAGCGGGTGATCGGCGGCATGCAGCAGGTATCGCTGCTGCAGGCCGCGGAGCTGGGCGACGACGTCGTCCTGGGCAGCCCGGTCCGGACCATCAACTGGGAAGCAGCGGCGCCCGGCGCCGATGCCGCCGGCTACAAGGTGACCGCAGTGTCCGAACGCGCCACCGTGCGCGCCCGCTTCGTCATCATGGCCGTGCCGCCGAATCTGTACTCGCGCGTCTCCTTCAACCCGCCGCTCCCTCGCCGCCAGCACCAGATGCACCAGCACCAGTCGCTCGGTCTCGTCATCAAGGTGCACGCCGTCTACAGCTCGCCGTTCTGGCGCGAAGAGGGCCTCTCGGGAACCGCCTTCGGCGCCGGCGCCCTGGTCCAGGAGGTCTACGACAACACCAATCACGAGGACCCCCGCGGCACGCTGGTGGGCTTCGTTTCGGACGAAAAGGCCGACGCCATGTTCGAGCTCAGTGCGGAGGACCGCCGCCGGGCCATCCTGGGGTCGATCGCAGGCTTCCTGGGCGACAAGGCCCTCGAACCCGAGGTCTACTACGAGTCCGACTGGGGCTCCGAGGAATGGACCCGCGGAGCCTATGCCGCCAGCTACGACCTGGGCGGCCTGCACCGCTACGGCAAGGACCAGCACGCCCCCGTGGGCCCGATCTACTGGTCCTCCTCCGACCTGGCGGCCGAGGGGTACCAGCATGTCGACGGCGCCGTGCGCATGGGCCGTCTCACGGCTGCACGCGTCGCAGCCGCCGCGGACCGTGCCTCCGTGGCGCGGTAGGTATCAACGAGAGCCCGGAAAGGATGTCCCCGATGCGATATGTAGTGGGGTATTCAGCCAACGCCCGCGGGCACGATGCGGTCAACCTTGCGAGGAGCTCAAGGCAGAAATGCTGATCATCGGGGCGGCCGGAGGCGGGCTCGTTAAGCGGTTCGCCGCCGGCCCGGTTGCAAGTGCACTGCTGCACGCGGCCACCGTGCCGGTAGCACTCGCGCCGCATGGCTACCACCGCAGCGACGCCCTGACCCGGATCAGCTGCGGCCTGGGAAACCGTGCCGGTGCAGGGAAGCTGCTGGAGTTCGCAGAGGCAACGGCCTCCGAGCGCAAGGTGCCGCTGCGGGTGGTCTCGCTCCTGACGATTGACGGCGGCTCAGACCATTCAACGTCGAATGAAACCTCCGGAGAGACACAACAATGAGCACCGAACATGCGATGTCCAAGGCCTCGCACACCGACCACCGCTCCGGCCAGCACGCCGGGGACCACAAAGGGCTCAGCGACAAGGGCCTCAAGGCCGGGTCGGTGGGCCTGGTCGGCGCCGTCGTCATCGGCGTGTCCTGCATCGCCCCCGCATACACCCTGACCGCTGCCCTGGGCCCGACCGTCTCCGAGGTCGGCGTGCATCTTCCGGCGATCTTCCTTGTCGGCTTCATCCCGATGCTGCTGGTGGCACTGGGCTACCGCGAGCTGAACAACGCCATGCCCGACGCCGGGACCTCGTTCACGTGGGCTTCCCGGGCATTCGGTCCCTGGATCGGCTGGATGGGAGGCTGGGGGCTCATCGCGGCAACCATCATCGTCCTCTCCAACCTGGCCGCTGTCGCCGTGGACTTCTTCTACCTCATGCTGGGTCAGCTTTTCGGCAACCCCGAACTGGCCGATCTCAGCAAGGTGCTGCCGCTGAACATCGCCACCACGGTCGTGTTCATCGCGCTGGCGTGCTGGATCTCCTACCGCGGCATGGAGACCACCAAAGGTGTCCAGTACGTGCTGGTGGGGTTCCAGCTCCTGGTTCTGGGCTGGTTCGCCGCGGCCGCGTTCAGCCACGTCGCCAACGGAACTGCCTTTGACGCGACGGCCATCGCACCGGACTGGTTCAACCCCTTTGCGGTCGGATCCTTCTCCGCCTTCGCGGCCGGCGTTTCGCTGTCCATCTTCATCTACTGGGGCTGGGACGTCACGCTGACCATGAACGAGGAGACCAGGAACCCGGAAAAGACCCCCGGCCGCGCAGCCACGGTCACGGTACTGGTCATCGTAATCATCTACGTGGCCGTCGCCCTGGCCACGCTGTCCTTCGCCGGGACCGGCGACACCGGGCTGGGAACCGGCAACCCCGAGAACCAGGGCAGCATCTTCGCCGTCCTCGCCGGCCCCGTCATGGGCCCGTTTGCCATCCTGATGTCCCTGGCCATCCTGAGCAGCTCCGCGGCGTCGCTGCAGTCCACGTTTGTCTCACCGGCCCGTACCCTCCTGTCCATGGGGCACTACAAGGCGCTGCCGCTGAAGTTCGGCCGGATCAGCCCGAGCTACAAGTCCCCAAGCTACGCCACCATCGCCTCGGCTATGGCGGCCGCCGCCTTCTACGTCATCACCCGGACCACCTCCGAGAACGCCCTGTGGGACACCATCACGGCCCTCGGCATGATGATCTGCTTCTACTACGGCATCACGGCCCTGGCCTGCGTCTGGTTCTTCCGCGCCCGGGCCTTCAGCGGGGCCCACTCGTTCTTCTTCAAGTTCCTTGCGCCGCTGCTGGGCGGCATCACGTTGCTGGTCATGTTCGTCAAGACTGCCTATGACTCCATGGACCCCGACTATGGTTCGGGATCGTCCATCGGCGGCCTGGGCCTCGTCTTCGTACTGGGCATGGGCGTGATCCTGCTGGGCGTGGTGCTGATGCTGGTCATGGCAAAGCTTCGGCCCGAGTTCTTCAAGGGACAGGTCCTGGCCCGCGGGATCTAGGGGACGGGAAGGTCCTCCACGGTCGCCACTGGAAAGTAAGCACACTTACCAATAGGCTGTCGGGCGGGGGACCTTCCTCCGTTGGAACGAGAACGAGGTGACGGCATGTCGGACTCCGCAAGCATCAGCAAAGTAACGGACATCATCAACGATTCCCACATCGGAATGTTCACCACCCTCAATGAAGCGGGCGCACTCGTCAGCCGCCCTCTGGCCGTACAGGACGTCCAGGACGACGGCGACATGTGGTTCTTCACCTCGGCGAACAGCTCGCAGGTGGCCCATGTCCGCGCCAACCCGGCCGTGAACGTCTCCTTTGGCCGGCGCACCGAATGGGTCTCGGTTGCGGGCACGGCGGACGTCGTGACGGACCGTCAAAAGATCCACGACATGTGGAACCAGGTCGTGGAGGCCTGGTTCCCGGATGGACCGGACACGCCCGAGGTTGTCCTGCTGCACGTGCACTCGGACTCGGCCGAGTACTGGACCAGCCCGGGTGGTACGGCCGCAACGGTCCTGCAGTGGATCAAGGCCAAGGTCACGCACAGCCGGATGAGCGTAGGCGAGAGCGGGACCGTGGAGTTATAGGCTTCAGTCGATGATCTTGAGGCTGGTGCCCCAATTGAAGGACTGGTAGGCAGGGTTGGCCTGCAGCGCCATGACCAGGAGTTGGAATCCCTCGAGTTCACGGGCATGGTGCAGGCCGCCGACCTGCAGCGGGCGGAGACCGGCAGCCGCGGCGAAGGCTGCGACCTCATTGCGGGCTTCCTCGGAATCGGAGGCGATGAAGACATCCAACGGCAGCCCGCCGGCGGAGCCCGCGGCGAGCGGCCCCGCGAAGGTCGTGTTGAAGGCCTTGACCACGCGGGCGCCCGGAAGCAGCGCGGCGATCTCTTCGGCAGCAGAGGTGCCGGGAGCCACGATGAGGGAGTCGAAGGTTTCCGTGTTGATCGGGTTGCTGATTTCCACCACGGTCTTTCCGGTCAGGGTATCGCCGAAATGCGTGGCGACCTCTTTGGCCGGGCCGAAATACAGGGCAAGCACCACGATGTTGCCGTCGGGGACCTCGCTGAGGCCCCCCGATGCCGTGTCGCCCCCGAGCTCGGCTGCGAGCTTGGCGGCGTGATCCGGGTTCCGGTCAAGAATCTGGACCTGGCGCCCGGCGGCCACGGCACGCGTGCCGATCGCCCCCGCCATGTTGCCGCTGCCGATGATAGTGATGTCTGACATGGTGCTTCCTTCCGGGATCTACCGCGACTTGCAGTTCAGGAACGCCCGCGGCCTCAGGCGGCCACGCCCGTGCCGGGGTGCGCACCGGCCGCGCGTTCGGCGTCGGCCAGGGCCGATTCCAGCCGTGCCACGGCCGGTGGGTACTCAGTTTCGGTCCGGCCGCGGAGGCGTTCGGCCGCCTTCATCGCCCGGATGAGGGCAGCCGTTTCCGGCTGCCTCGGGTCGCTCATGGCCGGGAAATCGATGCAGTATGCGGTGTCGAGTTCGTACCGCCGCCACCGCGCCAGGGCGTTCCGGTGCCGGGTCTCCGCCGCCGCGTTGGCGGCCATGGATTCCCTGGCAGCGAGCTGGGATTGCTTCCAGCGGAAAATCCGCGGCGTCCAGAAATAGGCGCCGAGGGCGGTTGCGGCTGCCACCAGTCCGAGTACCAGGCCGGCCCACGGTGACGCAAGCGAGGAGAGAACCACGGCGGGGGCGACGACCGCGAGTCCCGCGAAGCCGTCCCAAAAGACAGCGTCGGGCAAACCGGCGTCGGCGTTCATATGTTTCCGCGCCAGATAGACCGAAACCGCCACGGTACAGGCAATGAGGACCGAGAGGGCAAGGAACTGCAAGATCCCCAGCGGGGCGGATCCTGGTAGGGACGGCATGCCACAACACCTCCGGAACACACTGCTTTGGGAACCGGTCCGGGCGGGCGCGGTTCCGCTAGTTCCATTGGATTCCTTGGAGCCCGGGCCGTCAATGGCCACCGCGGCCCGGCCCCGGCTGCAGCCCAGCCGGCCGGGCCTGCTGCGGATTCATGTGCGCCGGTTAACACGTCTCCCGCTTCGGCGTAGCCTAGGGCCCATGCGACTGAAAATGTGCAGCATCCACGTTAAGGACCCCGCCGCGGCCCACGAGTTCTACACCGGAACGCTGGGCTTTGAGACCCTCATGGCGTTGCCGGAGCACAACCTGTTCATCGTGAAGGACCCGGCCGCGGCCGGCGGAGGCGCTGTCGGGCTGCTGCTGGAACCCAGCGACAACCCGATCGGGGCTGCCTACATGAACGGGATCCACGACGCCGGGCTGCCGGCGATTGTTCTCGGGGTGACCGATGTCCGGGCCGAATACAAGCGGCTGGCGGCCAAGGGCGTGATGTTCCAGGCCGAGCCCTCCGAAGGGCCGTCGGGTTTATCAGTGGTGCTCGATGACGGGTGCGGCAACTTCGTCCAGCTGCATCAGGACTGAGGCAGCAGAGCGCCTACTCGGCGGTGGCGCGTGCCTTCTTGGCGTCCTTCTTCGCGGCGTCGTCCTTGACCCGCTGGGCTTCGGCGCGGACGGCGGCGTGGGTGGAGCGCTCGGCCACCAGCCAGGCGGGGGGAGCCTGCAGCAACGCGGTGATTTCCGCCGTCGTGAGCGCTTCTTCAACGCCGCCGCGGGTCAGTCCGCTGATGGAGACGTTCAGTTTCTGTGCCACCACCGGGCGGGGGTGCGGGCCGTTGCGGCGCAGTTCCGCCAGCCACTCCGGCGGGTTGGCCTGGAGCTCGGCGAAATCGGCGCGGGTGATGACCGAATCCTGGAACTCCTGGGGTGTTGCGGGCAGGTAGATGCCAAGCTTCTTGGCAACGGTGGCCGGCTTCATGGACTGGGAGTTTGCAGAGGTCATACTTCAAGGGTATCCGGCGCGGAGCCCGCACTGCACCAACGCAGGCACCGCCGGCCGGGGACCGCCGACCCGCAGCGCGCGCCGCCCCGGGCGGTAGTGTGAACGTGTGTCCGCTGACGATGTATCCCCCCAGACCCCCGACGTTTCTGCTCCCGAAGTGCGCGCGCTGCGCTTCGCCTACGTCGCCGGTGTGACCCCCGGCAAGTGGATCCGGCGCTGGGAAGAGCGGATGCCTGATGTTCCGCTGGACTCGTTCATGTCCGACGACGGGGCCCAGGTGGCCGTCCTGCGGGACGGCGCCGCGGACCTGAGCTTCGTCCGCCTCCCGGTGGAGCGCGAGGGCCTCAGCGTCATCCCGCTTTACGAGGAGCAGCCCGTGGTCGTGGCGCCGAAGGGGCACGAAATCTCCTTGTTCGAGGAGGTGGACTTGGCGGACCTGTCCACAGAGACGTTCCTGGACGTCCAGGCGCTGGGCGGCCCCGCGATGGCCCTGCAGGTGGTGGCCTCCGGCGCCGGCCTCGTGATCCTGCCGATGTCCGTGGCCCGGCACTTCAACGTCAAGGACACCGTGGCGCGGAAGCTCACGGGGGCCCCGACCACCGAGATCGCCCTGGCCTGGCCCAGTGATTCCACGGATGAAGTGGTCGAGGAGTTCATCGGGATTGTCCGGGGCCGCACCGCAGCCAGCTCCCGCCAGCCGTCGGCGCAGCAGGGCAAACCCAAACGGGAACCCAAACCGGACCGGCGGGGCACCGGCGCCGGGGTCAAGAAGCCCAAGGTGGCCCAGCGCTACGCACCGAACCCGGACAAGGGCCGCGGCAAGGGATCCCGGAAGAAAGGCAAACGCTAGCTGCGGGTCCCGCCTTCCCTTTCCCTATTGTTGCTCCCGGAGGCTGTAGCGGTGTTCGGGCCGTCCGGTGGCCCCGTAGCGCAGGTTGACGTCCACCGCGCCGTCTTCCACGAGGGCGGAGAGATACCGCTGGGCCGTGGCCCGGGAGATCCCGACGGCGGCGGAAACGTCGACGGCGGTCAGCGATTCCGGCGTCTGGCCAAGGGTGCCGAGCACTGCGGACTCCGTCACGGTCCGGGCCTTGGCCGAGCGGGTGTCCGAGGCATTGAGTTGGCGCAGGGCACGCTCCACGAGGTCCTGGTCCAGGGACGATTCCGAGGCCAGCATCCGCCGGTATCGGGCATAACCCCGGAGCTTGTCGGCGAGCTGCTTCTCGGAAAACGGTTTGATCAGATAGCCCAGGGCGCCCCGGCGCATCGCCTTGCGGACGGACGCCGCATCCGAAGCTGCGCTGAGGACAATCGCGTCGACGTCGAGCCCGCGCAGGATGTCCAGTCCGTTGCTGTCCGGCAGGTAGATGTCGATCAGGACCAGGTCCGGCCGGTAGGCCTGGATCGCTTCCAGCGCCGCGCCGCCTGTCCCGACAGGTTCCAGCGCCGTGTAGCCGGGAGCCGCGTTGACGTAGGTGGCGTGCAGCCTGGCGACGTGGAAGTCGTCGTCCACGATCTGGACCCGCAGGTCATCCTTCATTCCGTGTCCTTTCGTCGGGCCCGGTCAGGACCCCGGGCAGGCGGGCGCAGAAGACGGCCCCGGGTCCGCCGGCATTCCCCGGCGCAACGACCCAGACGTCCCCGCCCGAGCCCCTGGCGATCTGTCGGGAGAGGGACAGTCCGAGCCCTTCCCCGCGTCCCGTTGTCCCAGGCCCCGCTTCGCGGAGGAGGTCCGGCTCCGGACCGGCTTCGCGGCCGGACGTGGAGTACCCTTCGGTGAAGAGCGACTCAGGGTCCTCGTCCCGCAGCCCGTCTCCGGAATCGGCGACCGTCAGATACAGCGTGCCGTCGTCGCTGAGCAGCTCCACCTCAACCCACCGGTCCAGGCACGCCCCCCGGACGGCGGCGGCGACGGCGTTGTCCACCAGGTTTCCCAAGACCGTGGTGACGTTTTGCGGATCGGACACCGTCCCGGCAACCAGGGTCGCGTCGCCCAGGCGCAGCGGCACTCCCAGCTCCGCCGCGCGCAGCCCTTTCGCGCCAATGAAGGCCTGCAGGTAGGTATCGTCCAGCTTGCCGGCAAAGTCCACCGGGTACTTCAGGGGACCCGATTTCAGGGTCTCCTGCAGATAGCTGGCTGCCTCCTCGGGACGCCCGACGTTGAGCAGCCCCGAGACGGCGTGCAGCCGGTTGGCGAATTCGTGCCGCTGGGCCCTCAAAGCGGTGGAGAGGGCCCCGACGGCGTCCAGCTGGCGGCTGAGCGCCTCGACGTCGGTCCGGTCGCGGACCATCAGGACCCAGCCGAGCTTCCGGCGCCCCCGCACCACTTTCCGGGCTGTCATGATCAGCACCGAACCGTTCACCATGAGTTGCACGCTCTCCGTGCCGTCGGAGTTGCCGGGCTCGAGCAGGGCGAGCACCCGGGAGGGCAGGCCAAGTTCCGCGAGTGTTCGCCCGGACGTCCCCTCCAGGCCAAGGAGCCGGCGGGCCTTGCTGTTGCATATCGTGACGCGTCCGTCTTCGGCGATGCCGAGGACTCCCTCGTCCACCCCGTAGAGCACGACCGCCTGGTCCTGCACGAGTTCACCGATCTCGGCAGGTTCCAGGCCCAGGGTGTGGATCCGGAGCCTTCGGCTCAGCAAAGCTGTTCCGGCACCGCCCAGGGCCAGCGCGACGGCGGCGACGCCCAGGATCGGGAGGATGGCGGTCTGCAGTCCAGCCAAGACATCGCGGGTGGAAAACCCGACGCTGACTTCCCCGACGATGGACCGGCCGTCCGCGGACCAGACCGGGACCTTGGACCGGACGGACGGTCCCAGGGTGCCCGTCTCCTGCACAGTGATTTCCTGCCCGGAAAGCGCCGCATCCGGGCTGGTGCTCACAGGCCGCCCGAGTTCAGCAGGGTTCGGATGTGACCAGCGCATGGCGAACCGGTCTGTGACCACCACAAACAGCGCGTCGGTGCGGTCCCTGAGCACTTCGGCCAATTGCTGGACGGGACCGGCCCGCAGCACGGAGTTCGCCGGGGTGGTGTCCGCGGCGGCCGCGGAGGCCAGTTGCGTGCGGACACTCTCCTCCACCGCCAGGCTCTGCGCTACGGCCAGGGATTTCGATCCGACCTCGTCGCTGAGGCGCTGGTAGGACAGCCATCCGTAGATGCCGGCCGTCAGAACGACCACGAGCACAACTACCGCCAATTGCAGGGCCAGCATCTTGGTCGAAAACGCCATCCCCGGGGCGCGCGCCGCCCGGCGGTCTCCGACTTCGGGGACGACACTGTCCGCTGCTTGCAAGGGATCCTCATTCAGTTCACGCACCGGAGCCCGGTGACCCCGCACAACGTTAGGGCCATTGCCACCCTTCGCACCAGTAACTTGTGAGCACAATGCGCAAAAGGTGCACAACGGGTTGATTGACGGCAATGGAGCTAAAGCGCGACGGCGTCGGGTTCCCCCCGTAGCGTCTTGTGACGTGGCCCACAGGCAGTCGAATTCCGGCAACTGGGCGGCAACACGCAAAGTGACGAAGGAGACACCATGCCAGGCAATAACGCGCCGCTGATCGAGTTGAAAGCGGCGACGAAAAGGTTCCCCAAGAACGGTGGGGGCATCCACACCGCGATCCGCGACGTGAACCTGACCGTCGCCCCCGGCGAGTTTGTCGCCGTCGTCGGCCCGACGGGTTGCGGCAAATCCACCACCCTGTCCCTGATCTCGGGGCTGCAGCCGGCGTCAGAAGGCGAGACGTACGTCCGCGGGCAGCTGGTGACCAGCATCCCGGCACGGGTGGGATACATGTTCCAGGCGGATGCGACGCTGCCCTGGCAGACGGTCCTCGACAATGTGGCGTCCGGTCCCCGCTACCGGGGCGCGTCCAAGGCCGAGGCCCGTGCCAAGGCCCGGGAATGGGTCGAGCGGGTGGCCCTGGGGAAGTTCGAGAAGTACTACCCGCACCAGCTCTCGGGCGGCATGCGCAAGAGGGTCGCGCTGGCACAGACGCTGGTCAACGAGCCGGAAATCATGCTCATGGACGAACCGTTCAGCGCCCTGGATGTGCAGACGCGCCAGCTCATGCAGCAGGAACTCCTGCGGCTGTGGGGCGGCAGCGACGCGGCCGTCGTGTTCGTCACCCACGATCTCGAAGAGGCAATCGCACTGGCCGATCGAGTGGTGGTCATGACGGCCAGCCCGGCCACCATCAAGGCCGATTTCAGGGTGGATCTGCCCCGTCCCCGCGATGTGGAGGAAATCCGGCTGACACCCGAGTTCCTGGCGATCTACCGCCAGGTCTGGGACAGCCTGCGCGACGAAGTGGAACAGGCCAGGACCACCGCCGGCCAGCCCGATGCCAAGTAACAGCAACCAGTGAGGACAACGACGATGACGTCATCCACCATCAGTGCCCCGCCCGCCGCGCGTGGCCACCAGCTCAGCGCGGAAAGCGAGGCGGACCTGCTTGCCGGGGCCCGCCGATCGAGGCGGAATGCCGCCTACAAGGTGTGGGCCCTGCGCGCAGTGATCGTCGCTGTGTGGCTTGGCAGCTGGGAACTGACCGCCACGTACCTGATTGACCCCTTCTTCTATTCCAAGCCGTCCCTGATCTGGGACCGCCTGATCCAGTGGTTCGCCTCCGGCACCCAGTTCGGGACCGTGTGGGAGAACATCGGCTACACCGTCCTGGAGGCTACGGCCGGGTTCGCCATCGGCACCGTGGCCGGGATCGTGCTGGGTGTCCTGCTCGGCCGCAGCCGCTACATGGCGGAGGTCTTCTCCCCGTTCATCAAGGCCGCCAACGCGGTTCCTCGCATTGTGCTGGCCGCCTTGTTCATCATCTGGTTCGGCTTCGGAATCAGCTCCAAGATCGCCACGGTGGTGGTCCTCGTGTTCTTCGCGGTGTTCTTCAACGCCTTCACGGGCGCCCGGGAAGTCGACGGCAACGTCGTCAACAACGCCAGGATCCTTGGGGCGAGCAAGCGCAAGATCCTGACCTCGATCGTGCTTCCCAGCGCCACCACCTGGATTCTCTCCTCACTCCACACGGCCTTCGGCTTCGCGCTCATCGGCGCGATCGTGGGCGAATACGCCGGCGCAAAGCACGGCATGGGCATGCTCATCGCCAACGCCCAGGGCACCTTCGACTCCGCCGGCATCTACGCGGGCATGATCATCGTCACCGTGGTGGCCCTGCTGGCCGAATCCGTCATCACGGCGGCGGAAAACAAACTCCTCAAATGGCGGCCGTCCCAGGCCCAGACTCAGATCAAAGGAATCTAACACCATGAAAACGAAACTACAGCGGCGTAGTGTCCAGGCCTCGGCCGTCCTCCTCAGTATCGCCGTGGCAGCGGGAGTAAGCGGCTGCCAGGATTCACGGGCGGCGGCCGTTGACAACGCCGCCACGCCCGAGGTCAACATCATCGTCGGCGGCCTCGAGAAGGTCATCTACATGCCCGCCAAGCTCGCCGAGGGCCTGGGCCTGTTCGAGAAGGAAGGCATCAAGGTCAACCTGCTCGGGGAACAGTCCGGTGCCACGGCGGAAAACTCGCTCCTGACCGGCAACGCGCAGGGCGTCGAGGGGTTCTATGACCACACGATCGATCTGCAGGCCAAGGGACAGTGCATCACCTCCGTCGTGCAGCTGGCCAACATCCCCGGCGAAGCGGAGGTGGTATCCACCAGCAAGGCCGACTCCATCAAGTCGGCGGCCGACTTCGACGGCAAGAACCTGGGTATCACCTCTTTGGGCTCATCAACTGACTTCCTGACCCAGGCCCTCGCCGGACAGGCCGGCGTCAAGAGCTACACCCCTGCCAAGGTAGGTGCCGGGCAGACGTTCATTGCCGCCATGGACAACAACGGGATCGACGCCGGCATGACCACCGACCCGACCATCGCCCAGCTCGTGGAAACCGGCAAGGGCAAGGTCATGATCGACATGCGCACCGAGGAAGGAACCCGCAAGGCCCTGGGCGGCCTCTACCCGGCGGCGTCGGTGTACATGAGCTGTGACTTCGTCAAGAAGAACCCGCAGACCGTGCAGAAGGTGGCCAACGCCTTTGTCGGGGCGCTCCGCTTCATCAACAGCCACAGCGCCGCCGAGATCGCCGCCAAGATGCCAAAGGAATACGCCAACGCCGGCCAGGCGCTTTATGAGAAGTCCATCAACGACACCAAGACGATGTTCAACAGCGACGGAAAGATGGATGCCGACGGCGCCAAGAACGTCCTCAGCATCCTGGACAAGTACTCCACTAACGTCTTGGGCAAGGGATCCTCAATCGACCTGGGCAAGACCTACACCACGGAATTCGTGGACAAGGTCCCCGCCGCAAAATAGCGGCACGCGTTAAATACAAATGCACACACGAAAAGCGGGTGCGCCCCGGCCTCTCTCGGGCCGGGGCGCACCTGCTTTCGTTGTCCGAGGGGCGGAAGTAGGCTCAGGGGCGTGGATATTGTCGAATTCTTATCCGAACGGATCGGGGAAGACGAGGCCGCCGCGCGGAGACTGCTGACGGACCCTTCGGTCTCGGAGTCCGGCAAATGGTACGAATGGCGCCTGCTCCGCGAATGCGAGGCAAAGCGGCGGCTTCTCGGCATCATCGAATCCGCACGGCAGGGCGCCCTGGCCGCGATGGTCACGGGCACCTCCGGGGACACCGCATGGACCCCGGAAGTCATCGAGTGGACGACGCTTTCCTTGAACGCCCTTGCCTTCCCGTACTCGGATCACCCCGACTTTGAGCCCGCCTGGCAGCTGTCCCCGTAAAACCGTTGACGGGGAGGCCCCTGACTCCGGTGACGCGGAATCGAAAGATTGTTGAACAATCCGAGGATTTGGTGCATCCTAGATAGGGGCCCATCAATGAGACGAGGATCACAATGCCAACCATCGACCTGAACAGCGACGTCGGGGAGTCCTACGGTCGCTGGACCCTGGGAGATGACACGGCCATGTTCCGCTCTGTCTCCAGTGCCAACGTGGCCTGCGGTTTCCATGCCGGTGACCCCAGCGTGATCCGCCAGACCTGCCGGGCCGCCGTCGCAGCCGGCGTCATGATCGGTGCCCACGTGGGCTACCGGGACCTCGCCGGTTTCGGCCGCCGCTTCCTGGACATCGATCCCAACGAACTGGCGGACGACGTCGTCTACCAGATCGGCGCGCTGCAGGCACTGGCCGCGGCTGAAGGCGGCCGCGTCATGTACGTCAAGCCGCACGGCGGCCTCTACAACGCGATCGTCGCACACACCAGGCAGGCGAAAGCCGTCGTCGATGCGGTGAAGTCCGTTGACCCCAACCTGCCCATCCTCGGGCTCCCGGGCTCGGAAGTGCTCCGCCTGGCCGAGGACGCCGGACTCCGCGCCGTGACCGAAGCCTTCGCGGACCGGGCCTACAACCCGGATGGCACCCTCGTCTCCCGCACGCTCCCCGGAGCAGTCCTGCACGACCACGCCGAAGTCACGGAGCATGTCCTCCGGATGGCTTCCGATTCCGCCGTCCGCGCGATCGACGGCTCCATCCTGAAGATCCGTGCCGAAAGCATCTGCGTCCACGGAGATTCCCCGGGAGCCGTCGCGATGGCTGCCGCAGTGAGGAAGGCGCTCTCCGGCGCCGGCATCACCACCGCGGCTTTCGTCTAAGCCGCCCGCACCCAGCACAGGCAGCACCCCGCACACCTGGAGGAAAACCATGTCCGCACCGCACCAGGCCGCCCCACGGAAGCTGCCACCCGGCGCCCTGAAGGCCTACATCGCAAGCCTCACCGGCACCTCGCTGGAGTACTACGACTTCGCCATCTACTCCGTGGCCTCGGCCCTCGTGTTCCCCAAGATCTTCTTCCCGGGCAACAACGAATTCGTCGGCCTGCTGCTCTCCTTCTCGGCGTTCGCGGTGGGCTACCTCGCGCGCCCCATCGGCGGCGTGATCTTCGGCCGCCTGGGGGACAAGATCGGCCGCAAACACGTCCTGGTCGTCACGCTCGTGCTCATCGGCGCCGCCACCGTGCTGATCGGCGCGCTCCCGGACTACTCGGTCATCGGCGTCGCAGCACCGGCCATCCTGGTCCTGCTCAGGCTCGCCCAGGGGATCGGCGTCGGCGGCGAATGGGGCGGTGCCGTCCTGCTCTCCAGCGAATTCGGCACTGCCAGCAAGCGCGGGTTCTGGTCTTCCGCCGCCCAGATCGGGCCGCCGGCCGGCAACCTGATGGCCAACGGCGTCCTGGCACTCCTCGCCGCGACGCTCAGCAACGCGGAGTTCCTGTCCTGGGGCTGGCGTGTGGCTTTCCTCGCCTCCGCACTGCTGGTGATATTCGGTTTGCTGATCCGGCTGAAGCTGGAGGAAACCCCGGTCTTCAAGGCGATCCAGGCCCACGGCGAGCAACCGAAGGCTCCCATCAAGGAGGTCTTCACCAAGGAACCGCGGGCCCTCGTGGCCGCAGCCCTGTCCCGTGTCTGCCCCGACGTCCTCTACGCTCTCTTCACCGTCTTCGTGGCCGTCTACGCCACAAAGCAGCTGGGCATGACCACGGGCAACGTTCTCGGCGCCATCCTGATCGGCTCCGCGTTCCAGCTCGTCCTGATCCCCGCGGCCGGCGCCCTCACGGACCGTTTCAACCGCCGCTTCGTCTACGGCGCCGCCGCCGTCGGAACCGCAGTGTACATCCCGCTGTTCTTCCTCATGATCGAGGGCAAGTCCGTCCTGATGCTGACCATCGGCGTCGTGATCGGCCTGGCCTTCCACGCGTTCATGTATGGCCCGCAGGCCGCCTACATCACCGAGCAGTTCCCGGCCCGGTTGCGCTACGCGGGCAGCTCCCTGGCCTACACCCTGGCCGGGGTGATCGGCGGCGCCGTGGCACCACTGATCTTCACGGCCCTCTATGCCGCGACCGGCAGCTGGTTCCTGATCGCGGGCTACCTTGGGCTCTCCTCCCTCGTAACAGTGATCGGCCTGGCCCTCGGACGCAACCCCCAGACCCAGGAAGAAGAACGGCTCCTGCAGGAATCCCGCGCCTGAGCGGCGCGGATCCTGTTCCCCGGCACCGGCAATGATTGAGGCAGCAATGGAAATCCTGACAGTTCCGACGGGCGCACTGAAGAAGGTCCGCTCCGTGCGGCCGGTGGGGACGCGCGCGGTCCTCGCCGAGCTCTCGGGCACCCAGGACGTGCTCGCCCTGCAGGCACTGCTCCTTGAGAATCCGCTGCCGGGCCAGCAGGACATCCTGGCCGCCGCTGAGACCGTCCTGGTCAAGGCGGATTCGCCGGCGTCGGCCCGGCGCATCGCCGGCCTCCTGCTCGAGCTCGACCTCTCGGCTCCGGACCACCAGGCCGGCGGCCTGGTGGTCATCGACACCGTATACGACGGCGAGGACCTCGCCGAAGTGGGTGGGCTGACCGGCCTCGGGCCCGACGGCGTGATAGCCGCCCACTCCGCTCAGGTCTGGACCGTGGCCTTCGCGGGCTTCGCCCCCGGCTTCGGCTACATGCTGGGGGAGAACCAGGACCTCGAGGTGCCCCGCCGCAGCTCACCGCGGACCGCCGTCCCGGCGGGCTCGGTGGCGCTGGCCGGCAACTACACGGCCGTCTATCCGCGCCGTTCCCCCGGCGGCTGGCAGCTGATCGGCCGCACGGACGCAAGGATGTGGGACCTGGACCGGGAGCAGCCCGCGCTGGCGCCCCCCGGCCACCGCGTGCAGTTCCGCGCCGTCCGGGCTGCGGTGACCCTGACCGAACCCGCTGCGGCGGCCGAAAAGCCCCGGGACGTGGTGTCCGGACTCCGGATCGTGTCGCCCGGGCTGCACAGCCTCATCCAGGACCTTGGCCGGCACGGCCACTCGGCCCTGGGCGTCTCAGCGGCCGGGGCGTTGGACCGGGCCTCGCTGCGCCGGGCCAACCGGCTCGTGGGGAACGAGCCGTCGGCCGCCGCCATCGAGACCGTCGCCGGCGGCCTCAAAGTCCAGGCAGTCGGAGACCAGGTCCTGGCGGTTGCGGGGGCGCCGTCGGAGCTGACCGTCGTGTCGCCGCCGGACGCCGACTCCGGGGAACCCGGGCGCCGGCGCACCGTCCCGATGGCCACCCCGTTCGCCCTGCTCGACGGGGAAACCCTCACGCTCGGTGCACCGGAGGCCGGATTCCGCAGCTACGTTTCCCTCCGCGGCGGCGTGGACACCGTGCCGGTGCTCGGCAGCCGCTCCACGGACACCATGTCCGGTATCGGGCCCGCCGCGCTGACGGCCGGCCAGGTCTTCGCCTCCGGCGGAGACTCCACATCCGGCGTCGTCGGGCATCCTGAACTTCAGCCGGACTATCCCGGCACCGGCGTCACCGTGCTCGACGTCGTGCCCGGGCCGCGCGCGGACTGGTTCGACCAGGGCGCGCTGGATTCCTTCTGCACTCAGGAATGGGACGTGCTGCCGCAGTCCAACCGGGTGGGCATGCGCCTGCAGGGAAGCCCGCTGCAGCGCTCCCGCCAGGGCGAACTGCCCAGCGAGGGCACCGTTGCCGGGGCCATCCAGATCCCGCCGGAGGGCCTGCCCGTGCTGTTCCTGGCCGACCACCCGGTCACCGGCGGCTACCCGGTGATCGCCGTCGTGGTGGACCACCAGCTCGACACCGCAGCCCAGGTCCCGATCGGCGGGAAGATCCGCTTCCGGTGGGTCGGGGTGCCCGCCTCCGCCGAAAATGCTGCCGCTCCTGCGGCCACCGCCACCGAAGACGTCACCACCGAAGAAGAAGCGAGTAACTGATGCGCAAGGTCCTGATCGCCAACCGTGGAGAAATCGCGGTCCGGATTGCCCGGGCCTGCGACGACGCGCAGCTGGGCTCCGTCGCCGTGTACGCCGACATCGACGCCGATGCCCTGCACGTCTCCGCCGCCGACGAGGCCTACGCCCTGGGCGGCAACTCGCCCGCGGAGACGTACCTGAACATCCCGAAGCTCCTCGCGGCGGCGGCCACGTCCGGGGCCGACGCCGTGCACCCCGGCTACGGCTTCCTCTCCGAAAACGCCGACTTCGCCCAGGCGGTCCTGGACGCCGGCCTGACCTGGATCGGCCCGACGCCGGAGGCCATCCGCCTGCTCGGCAACAAGATCACCGCCCGCGACGCCGCCGTCCGGGCCGGCGCGCCGCTCGTCGCCGGCAGCGACGGTCCCGTGGACACGGCGGCCGAGGCCCGTGCCTTCGCCGAACAGCACGGCCTCCCGATCGCCATCAAGGCGGCCTTCGGCGGCGGCGGCCGCGGCATGAAGGTGGTCCGGGTCCTGGACGAGGTCGAGGAAGCCTTCGACTCGGCCGTCCGCGAGGCCATCGCCGCGTTCGGCCGCGGCGAGTGCTTCGTGGAGCGCTACCTGGACCGTCCGCGCCACGTCGAGGCGCAGGTCCTGGCGGACACGCACGGGAACGTCGTCGTCGTCGGAACCCGCGACTGCTCCCTGCAGCGCCGGCACCAGAAGCTCCTCGAGGAGGCTCCCGCACCGTTCCTCAGCGACGAGCAGACCACCCTGATTTACGATGCCGCCAAGGCCGTCTGCCGGGAGGCCGGCTACTCCGGCGCCGGCACGGTGGAGTTCCTCGTCGCGGCCGACGGCACCGTAGCGTTCCTGGAGGTCAACACGCGCCTGCAGGTGGAGCACCCCATCACCGAGGAAACCACTGGGATCGACCTCGTGCAGGAACAGTTCCGCATCGCCGCGGGGGAGCCGCTGCTCTTGACGGCGGATCCGGCGCCGCGCGGGCACGCGTTTGAATTCCGGCTCAACGCCGAGGACGTCGGACGCGGCTTCCTGCCCTCGCCAGGGACCATCGGCGAGTTCTCCGGCCCCACCGGCCCCGGGATCCGCCTCGACACCGGGGTCCGGGCCGGCTCGTTGGTCGCGCCGCAGTTCGATTCCCTGCTCGCGAAGCTGATCGTCACCGGCGCGGACCGCCAGCAGGCACTGCGCCGGGCCCGCCGGGCGCTGTCGGAGATGAGCATCACCGGCGTGGCGACCGTGCTGCCCTTCCACCGGGCCGTGCTCGAGTCCCCGGACTTCACCTCCGAGGCCGGCCTGGGTATCCACACGCGCTGGATTGAGACCGACTTCGCGGACCGGATCCCGGCCGATCCGGGCTTCAGCACTGCTGCGCCAGACGGCGAACGCCGGACCATCACCGTCGAGGTGGACGGCCGCCGGCTGGCGGTCGGCCTGCCCGCGGACCTGCTGGACGGCTGGGCGCGCTCGGGCGGACCGCTGCCGGCCGGAGTGTCCGAGGACAGGGCATCCGACGGCGGCGCTGCCGCGGCTGACCCGGGGGAGCTCCGCGCCGACATGGCCGGGACCGTGGTGAAGTGGCTCGTGGCGCCCGGCGCCGAGGTGGCGGCGGGGGACCCGGTCGTGGTCCTGGAAGCGATGAAGATGGAAACCCAGGTCTCCGCGCACCGCGGCGGGACCGTGACGGACGTCCGGGCTGAAGCCGGCGGCGTGGTGGCTGCCGGAGCCGTGCTCGCACTGATCGGGTAGCCCCCGGGGATTAGGTCGGCGTCGTCGGGGGAGCGGACGCCGAACTCCACCGGGAACCCCGTGCAGTGTCAAACGCCGGGCAGCGTCAGCTGACGTGCACGCCGCCGTCGACGTCGATGACCGTTCCGGTGACGAAGGGGTTGGTCATCAGAGGACGCCGGCGCCGCGGCTCCCCAAGCGCTGGCGGAGCAACTCCTGCTCATCCTGAACGGAACACTGGCGACGGCCGCCGTCCTGGGCGCGGACGGTCCGGCCAGGCAGGGCCAGGTCCGGGGCCGCCAGCTGGTCGAATCGGCCTGCCCGTAGGGAACCTGACCCCGTCACGGCCTGCGCAGTATCCGCTGCGCCGGGGATGTCACATGCGGGCGAGTCTTGCCTTCACGACCAGGAAGAGGCCGTAACAGATCAGGCCGGCCCCGACGGCAATGAGCAGATACACCCCGTACGGTTGCTCGCGGAGGGCCTTGAGCCCGCCGTCGAGGCCGGTGGACTCCTGCGGGCGGGCGCTGACGGTGGCAATGATGAACAGCAATCCCACCAGAAACAGCGCGATGCCCTCGGCGATGTAGCCGGTCATGCCCAGCCCTGTCACCACGGACCGGCCGGCGTCCGACGGCGGCAGCCGCAGATCCTCCTTGAACGATGCCTTAAACCCGCGGACGGCGAAGACGATTCCGACGACCGCGATCCCGGCCCCGATGGCGATCAGCAGTAACGGCCCCCCGGGTGCTTTCATGATCGAGACCGTGAGATCGCTCGTGGACTGCCCGCTGTTCTTGCTGTGCCCGCTCGCGAAGGCAGCAAACGTCACTGCCATGGCGGCGTACACCACGGCCTTGCCGCCTGCCGAAAACCGGCTCCCCAGCTTCTTCTTGGCGTCCAGCTGCCCGTAGCCGAACAAGGCGTTGCCGGTCAGCCACAGCGCCAGCGCGACACAGGCGGAGAACCCGGTCCACAGCAGCAGCGGCCCCCCGGGCTGGCCGGCGAGTTGGGCGACGGCACCGCCCTGGTCGGCCTGTCCCGCCTTGCCGAAGGCCAGCTGGATGGCGACGGAGCCAATCAGGATGTGCAACAGGCCGCTGACGGCGAAACCGGCCCTGGCTGCGGTCACAAGGGCCCGGGAATGCGATGCCTCTTCGACCGCATTCGCGGCGTCGTCCAGCTCCCTCATGATTTTCCGATCCTCGGCGCAGGCGGGCACGCTGTTGCGGTGGCGCTCAACACGCTTATTTTGTCACGGGATCCGGTCCTCAGACAGGCCCCGGGAACAGAAGCTGCTGCGCGATCTCACGGTGTCCGCGAGGGCGTCGGTCCGGTTCCGACGTAGGCCGCAAGGTGCTCGCCGGTGAGGGTGGAGCGGGCTGCGACGAGATCGGCGGGTGTGCCCTCGAAGACGATCCTGCCGCCGTCGTGGCCGGCACCGGGGCCGAGGTCGATGATCCAGTCCGCGTGCGCCATAACCGCCTGGTGGTGCTCGATGACGATGACCGACTTGCCGGCGTCGACGAGCCGGTCCAGCAGGCCGAGCAGGTTCTCCACGTCGGCGAGGTGCAGGCCCGTGGTCGGCTCGTCGAGGACATAGACATTGCCCTTCTCCGCCATCTGGGTGGCCAGCTTGAGCCGCTGCCGCTCGCCGCCGGAGAGGGTCGTGAGCGGCTGGCCGAGGGTGAGGTAGCCGAGGCCGACGTCGGCGAGGCGGTCCAGGATCTTGTGGGCGGCCTGGACTTTCGCGTCGCCGGCGCCGAAGAAGTCCTCAGCCTCCGCCACCGGCATCGCGAGCACTTCGGCGATGTTTCGGCCGCCGAGCGTGTACTCCAGCACTGACGCCTGGAACCTCTTCCCCTCGCATTCCTCGCAGATGGATTCGACGGTGGCCATGACGCCCAGATCGGTGTAGATGACACCGGCGCCGTTGCACGTGGGGCAGGCGCCCTCGGAATTGGAGCTGAAGAGCGCCGGCTTCACGCCGTTGGCCTTCGCAAACGCCTTGCGGATGGGCTCCAATAGCCCGGTGTACGTCGCAGGGTTGCTCCGCCGCGAACCACGGATCGCACCCTGGTCGACCACCACCACGCCCTCGCGGCCGTCGATCGAGCCGTGGATCAAGGAGCTCTTGCCGGAGCCGGCAACGCCCGTAACCACGCAGAGCACCCCCAGCGGGAGGTCGACGTCCACGTCTTTGAGGTTGTGTGTCGACGCGGCGCGGATCTCCAGGGCGCCGGAAGACGAACGGACCGCCTCCTTGAGCGCCGCCCGGTCCTCGAGATGGCGGCCGGTGATCGTGCCGCTCCCTTTCAGGCCCTCCACGGTGCCCTCGAAGCAGACTGTCCCGCCTCCCGTGCCGGCGCCGGGGCCGAGGTCGACCACGTGGTCGGCGATTGAGATCATCTCCGGCTTATGTTCCACGACGAGCACCGTGTTGCCCTTGTCCCGCAGCTGGAGCAACAGCTCGTTCATGCGCTCGATGTCGTGGGGATGCAGGCCGATCGACGGCTCGTCAAAGACGTAGGTGACGTCGGTCAGGGAGGAGCCCAGATGGCGGATCATCTTGGTGCGCTGCGCCTCGCCCCCGGAGAGGGTGCCGGCCGGCCGGTCGAGTGAGAGGTAGCCCAACCCGATCCCCGCGAAGGAGTCGAGGATGTGCTGCAGTCCCGAGAGCAGCGGGGCCACCGACGGCTCATTGAGGTCCCGGACCCACTCGGCCAGGTCGCTGATCTGCATCACGCATAGCTCGGCGATGTTCTTGCCCCGGATCTTCGAGGATCTGGCCTCCGGGCTGAGCCGCGTGCCGTCGCACTCCGGGCAGTTTTGAAAGGTGATAGCGCGCTCCACGAACGCCCGGATGTGAGGCTGCATCGCGTCGACATCTTTGGAGAGCATCGACTTCTGGATCTTCGGGATCAGTCCCTCATATGTCAGGTTGATGCCTTCGACCTTGATCTTGGTCGGTTCCTTGTAGAGCAGGTCGTGCATTTCCTTCTTGGTGAACTTCGCGATGGGCTTGTCCATGTCGAAGCCGGCGCCGCTGAAGATACGGCCGTACCAGCCGTCCATGCTGTAGCCGGGGATTGTGAGCGCGCCCTCACGGAGTGACTTGGCGTCGTCGTACAGTGCCGTCAGATCGAAGTCGGAGACCGAACCCATGCCCTCGCAACGCGGACACATGCCGCCCAGGTAGACGACGTCGCGCACCACGTTCCTGTCGACCCTGCCGCCCTTCTCGGTGCTCATCACGCCGCTCGCCTTGCGTGTGGGGACGTTGAAGGAGAACGCAGTGGGCGGACCGATGTGCGGCTGCCCGAGTCGGCTGAAGAGGATGCGGAGCATGGCGTTGGCGTCGGTGGCGGTGCCGACGGTGGAGCGGGGGTTGGCGCCCATCCGCTCCTGGTCGACGATGATCGCCGTCGTCAGGCCTTCGAGCAGGTCGACGTCCGGCCGCGCCAGCGTCGGCATGAAGCCCTGTACGAAAGCGCTGTACGTCTCGTTGATCATGCGCTGCGACTCCGCCGCGATCGTGTCGAACACCAGCGAGCTCTTGCCGGAGCCGGAGACGCCGGTGAACACCGTCAGCCGGCGCTTCGGGATTTCGAGGCTGACGTCCTTGAGGTTGTTCTCGCGGGCACCCTGCACGCGGATCAGATCGTGGGTGTCGGCAACATGCAGCGCAGGCGACCCTGTGCCGGTACTTGTGGCGATGCTCATCGTGTCTCCATCTGTTACGAGGGGGCGCTTTCGCGGTCCTCGCGGTCCCAGCCCGGGTCTATCTTGTCGGCTTCGGTCGGTACGTCCGGTTCGGCGTCGATCTCCCGCCGTTGTGCGGGAGGAAGCTCGTGCGAAGCGTGATGTCCATGTCAGCCATGCTAGCTGCGGCCCGGCGACCCGTGCGTCGCGCTGGGGGTGTCTAGCTGGTCCGAAGAGTGCCCGGATAGGACCTGTCGAAGCGGCTGCGCGCGATGCGTCCCAGTCGTTCGACGGTGTGCCAGCTGATGACGGCTACCAGCAGGGTCAGCAGGATGGCCGACACGGCGACCAGCGGCGGTAGATCGGCGGTCGACCCGCCATTGATCCAGAGAATGACGACATAGTTCCACAGGTACGCGGCGTAGGAGACTGTGCCCAGCAGCTGCAGGGCGCGCGTCCACTTCGGCATGGCGCGCGTGCGGGAGGCTGCCAGTACCACCAGGACAGCCGCGCCCGCCATGGCCAGCGGGCCGCCGATAAAGAAGAAGGCCGGGGTTTCGTTGGCCTTGGGAAAGAAGATCAGCGCGGCCAGGACAAGGCTCGAACCGAGCAGGGCCGCAAGCCTGCGCCGGCGGCCGGCGAACCACCTGAACACATGGACCCGGTAGAGGCGCAGTGCCGAACCGACGACCAGCCCGAGACCCCACGTCGTCGGCAGCGCGTAGACCAGGGAGTGCAGCTGCGGAGCCAGGATGAGCATCGCCAGCACGCTGACCGTCATGAGGGCAGCGACGACGGCGGCTGACCAGCCAATCAGCCGTCCCCGGCGGTTGCTCCGCAGGGCGAAGACCAGCAGCGCCGGCCAGATCAGATAGAACTGTTCTTCGACCGCCAGCGTCCAGAGCGGACCGATCGCCAGGCTGACGTCGAAAGGCAGCGGGATGTCTTTGAGGTAGCCGAAGCCGGCGAGGACGGTATAGCCGATGATCCCTTTGGATCGATCCCCGAGGACGTCGGCCGTCAATTCAACGATGGCGTACACGCCAAGGAATAACACGAGCGCCGGCAGCAGGCGGAAGGCCCGATGCGCATAAAATCGGCCGTAGCGAATCTTGCGGTGTCCTTTGACATCCTTCAGCAACACGCCTGTGATGAGGTAACCGCTCAGCACAAAGAAGACGATGACACCGACGATGCCGGCACCTTGAAATATCCCGGGCCAGGAATGCCCCAACAGAACGGCACCGACGGCAGCGCCACGGAGAACGTCCAGGCCGTCAAGCCTTGGCCGCACTGTAGTTTGCGGGGCGGCCTTCGCGGCCGTTTCGGCCGTTTCGCCGACTAGCAATGCCACATAACCTCCCGAGGATCAGTCTGGCCGGTTTCAACGTCAGCTGAATCAGGGCAGGAACCGACCGCTGCCTCTGACGCGAATGTGATGGAGGCGCGAGCCAGCGCCTTCTCCCAGTATCCCTGATTTGGCTGGACGAAACCTGACCCCGGCCGGAATGGCCGTCCGGCCGGGGTCGGAAACCGCTCCGGACTAGACTCGACTCCAATGGGCCGGGGGACGCCCGGCACCGGATGGAACCCGCGGCAACGCCGTCGATAAGGAGGTCCTGGTCTTGCACCCCGCCGCACGGCCTCCGGATGCCTCGTTTGCAGCCGGCAGCCCTCGTTTGCGGCCAGGAGGCGTCCGTCCGGGGGCACTTTGGTGTCAGTTTTCGACGTCGGCGGCTTAGTTGTCGGCGTGTCCGTGTCGAAGTGCTCCCGAACCGCGGCCAGCCCGTCCTGCCGCAGGCGGGGACGGCGCCGAAGCCCTGGCCGGGCACCACGGCTACGAGCCGTTCCGGATGAAGGATCCCTTCCCTGTCTACGCCGAACTCCGGGCCGAGCAGCCGGTCATGTTCGACGAGCGGATCGGACTCTGCGTCGTCTCCCGTTATGACGACATCAGGGCTGTCGTCGAGGACTGGGAGACCTTCTCCGGGCGAAGTGGAAAAGCGTGCAGGGGAACTCTCGTTCACCAACACCCGCGAGAACGGCTCGCCGGTCTCCGAATCCGCCGGGGCGGCCGCCAATGCCTGTGTGGCCCCGGCGGGCAGTTGGACCCTACCGCGGACCGGGGCGCGAGCCGATAATCGGGCGTATCAATCCCGTGCAGAAGATGGAGGCGATCGACGTGTCGGTTTATACGCTGGGAATTTGGTTGGTGCATCCCGGACGCGAAAACGATTTCGTGCAAGCCTGGCGTGATCTGGCCAGAAAGACCCAAGAGGATTTCCCCAATGCCAAAGCCGTGCTGATGCACGACCGCGACGTCCGCAACCGGTTCATCAGTACCGGCCCGTGGGAGTCGCTCGAGCAGATCGAGCAGTGGCGGGCCTCGGCGATGTACGAGCAAATGTTCCAGCCCCTTAGGGAACTGCTGGAACATTTCGAGGCGCGAACCCTGGACGAGGCGGCCAGCATCGGCTGGGATGCCACCGATATGTAAAAACACCGGGACAGATAGCCGCCGGCCGCGCTGCGACGCCCTTCCCGACGGGCTATTGGGCCTGCAGCGCCTCAAGAACGGCGGGCAGCAGGGCATCCTTCCGGCCCCAGACGGGATCAAAGACTTCCACGTACCAGGCATCCGCCAGGACGAGGGCCAAAGTCTCATTGGACTCGGCCGCCCAGTCCCGGAGCTGGTCACTCCCCAGCGGGCCTTCGCTGCTTCCCAGCACGGTTGCGACGGCGTCGTCCTTCACAGTCACCGGGATAGAGGCGCTGCTCGCCTCCCCGGGTGCATGGGCGACCGTCACGAGGCCGGTCCGGGTGGACAACGCCAGGAGCGCCGACGCCGTCTCGGGGCTGCAGAAAGCCGTCACGTAGGCGCGTTGCGCGAGGCCCCCCGCCTGAAGGCCCGGCTGCGATTCCTTGGTGAAGAGCCCGTTGCGGTTGAGCCGGGCGAGCTCTCCGGAGATCGCCGCGGTCTCGTCGTCGAACTCTGGCGAGAAGACCCCCGGCTGGTACTCGCTCTTGCCTTCCAGCCAACGGGCGGTCAGCTCGCCGGCCGCCGGGATGGTCGTGGCCTGGCGCCAGACGTCGCGGTCCGCGAGGAGCCGGCCGAAGCTGTCCCGTTCCGTCGTGAACCTGTCCCCTGACATTCAGGCCTCCTTGGCCGCGGAGTGAGCGGCGGAGTGAGCCGCGGATCGGGCCGAGGAAGGTTTCGGGGACTGCCCCTGCGGGGTGTGGTGCTGCAGGAGGAGGGAAAGCCGTTCGCAGGTGGCCCGGAGTGCCTCCAGTTCCCGCCGGCTGTAGTCCTCGATGATCTGATTAATCCGCTCCGCGAAGCGCTCGTCGTCGACCTCAAACATGTGGTTCAGCGTGGCCACTGAGAGCCCGTCCGACGACCGGATCTCCCAGTCGCCGCCGAGCTGCAGGAGCGGTGGTTCCAGATGCAGCTGCTGGAACTCGCCGCGGTGGGTGGCGGCATCAAAGACGCGCCAGCTGTGGCTTGAACTGAGTGAGCCGTTGGAAACCACCGAGGTACGGAGTTCGTGCGTGGCATCGTCGCCGCTGACCCGCTCCGAGTAGACCGTCAGACCGTCAAGGTACGGCCAGTGCGAGGCTTCGCGCAGCATGCTGAACACCAGGTCCGTCGGGGCATTGATACTGGTCCGGTGCGAGGTCTGGTGCGCATTGCGCGGCGTGCTCACTGACAAGTTCACCCCTCCTGTGATCGTGATGATGTTCTGCAGGTCTTCTATGCAGGCTAGGCCAGTTGAGGACCGCCGTGAACAATTCCGTCCTGCCGCGTCACGGAGGGCAATCTGCGGTAACACTGAGTCGCCGCAGGCCCCGGCGGCGGACGCCGTAGGACCGGGGCAGGCCCGAAGACGCGCCTGCCACCCGCAAGGAAGCCTGTCGAAAGATGTCCGGCGGCGATTTCCTGTGCCTGCGGTGCGGGCCTGTGTGCATCGTCGATTGCTCCGTAACTGCCGTTATGAGTCCGGAAAACGGCAGTTACGGAGCAATCGACGGGGGCGCCCGATGGACTTGGAGGGCGACCTTAGCTGCTCGACGTCGGCACCGTAGATGCCAGATGCCACGCGTTTCCCCCACAATCGATGTGGACTCGTTTCCCGAAACACTATCCGGCACGACCTGCCGGCGCTAAGTGACCCCGCGTTGTGCGGACCCGGCGCCGGTCATCAGTCCAGGGATCGGTGCTTCGGGCTAGAGTTCACACCGGGGTTCACCCCCACGACGAAGTTTTCAGGAGCCGCCACGGAGCCGGGCGGAGAAGCAGCCGGGAGCAATCAGTGCGGCATGGATCCAAACCCACCATCCGCGATGTCGCGGAGAGGGCCGGCGTGTCCCTGACAACGGTCTCCTATGTGCTCTCCGGCAGGTCCGGCGGCACCACCCGGATCAGCCAGCCCACCCAGGACCGGGTGCATGCCGCCGTCCGCGAACTCGGCTACGTCGCCAACCAGGCCGCACGGGGGATGCGCCGCGGGCGGACAGACCTGGTGGCGGTGGCCCTTGCCGATCTCGACCAGCCCCGGGACCGTGCCTTGGCCACCGCGCTGTCACAGATCCTGCCGCAGCACGGCTACCAGGCGGTCATCCTGCTGGGCGGGGGCTGGCGCAAGTTCATGCTCTCCGGCGGCGCCGACGGCGTGATCCTCCTGCACCGCGGCGAGGACCCCGAGGACGCCATCGCCCTGGCGGAGCTGGCGGACCGCCGCGTGGCACAGCTCTTGATCCCCGACGTCCCGGAGCCCGCGGACGTCACGGGGCCCGCAGACGCCGACGTCGTGCCGCCGGGCCCGGCGTCCACCCCGGAACTCGTGTGTGCGCGAGCCGTCTCCACCCTGGTGGACCACATGCGCGGACTGGCGCCCAACACAGGTGCCGGCGACGGGGATTGAACGCCGGACGCGGCCCTAGGCTGGTAGGCATGACGTTTGAGGCGGTATTGGAAGAATTGCGCCGGCTGGCCAAAGGGGAGACCCATGCCCACACCGGCCTGTGGGTCTCGGCCCAGCTGCGCGAACGGATTTCGGCGGGCCAGCTGGCGCCGGGGACAAAGCTGTCCGAGGAGGCGCTGGGGGAGGCCCTCGGCGTCAGCCGCAATACGCTTCGCGAGGCGTTCACCTCCCTGCATGCCGAGCACATCATCGCCCGCATCCCGAACCGCGGAGTGTTTGTCGCCCGGCCCACGGCGGAGGACGTCCGGGAGATCTACCGCGTGCGCCGCTACGTCGAGCCCGCCGCCATCCTGTGGCAGGAGCCGGCGCCCGTTGACGACCTGCGGGCCATAGTGGCCGAGGGTCAGCGGGCCCGGTCCCGCGGCGACGTCCCTGGCATGGCAGCTGCCAACCAGGACTTCCACCGTGCGGTCGTGGCGCGTGCGGGCAGCGAGCGGCTGGACGCGCTGATGGAACAGGTCCTCGCTGAGATGCGCCTGGTTTTCCACGCGATGGGCTCCGATCCCGCTTTCCACGAACCCTATCTAGCCGACAACGTCAGGCTGATCGATCTCATGGGTTCCGGGGACAACGCCGCCGCGGCGGAGTTCATGCGCCAGTACCTCGACCGCGCGGAGGCCCAGCTGCTGGCGGCCATGGCCGCCTGAACCGGCCCCTTTCGCTCATCGAGGAGGACCCGACGGCGGTCTCCCCAGGGTGCGTCGCGGCGCAAACGGAACCGAAGCCTGTCAGTTCGTTGGACAAAAGGCTTGTCAGATTGTTGAACAAAAACATATGCTGTTCTCCAAAGTGACGGGCACCACTATCCGTGGACAGTCGATCCGCGGCGGCCTTCTGGCCGTGCCTCCAACTACAACCCTCCGCTGACC
This sequence comes from Arthrobacter sp. 10N418, assembly GCF_056394725.1. Lineage (NCBI taxonomy): Bacteria > Bacillati > Actinomycetota > Actinomycetes > Micrococcales > Micrococcaceae > Arthrobacter > Arthrobacter sp. 10N418. The sequence goes on along the minus strand of NZ_JBFTIK010000007.1, from coordinate 18,168 downwards.
AGTCATGGCCAAAGCGGGAATGGAAAAATATGCTCGTACTCATCGGGGTCTTGCTGGTGATCGTTGGCTTCGCCATCCGCCTCAACCCACTGATCGTTGTCACGGTCTCCGGCATCGTCACGGCCCTTCTTGGGGGCCTCTCGCCGCTGGAAATCCTCAATGCCTTCGGCTCCGGATTCGCCAGCAGCCGATCCGTCACCATCTTTGTGGTCGTGCTGCCGGTGATCGGGATCATTGAGCGTTTCGGCTTGCAGGAGCAGGCCAAAACGCTGATCTCCAAACTGGCCAAGCTGACGGCCGGCCGGGTCTTGCTCGGATACCTGCTGGTCCGGCAGGCCACGGCGGCCCTGGGCCTGAACAGTATCGGCGGACACGCGCAGACCGTGCGTCCGCTGGTCTTCCCGATGGCTGAGGGCGCCGCGCTCCGCCGCTATGGAAGCGTCACGGACAAGGTCAAGGAAAAGATCAAGGGCCACTCCGCTGCGGCGGACAACGTCGGCGTGTTCTTCGGCGAAGACATCTTCGTCGCCGTCGGATCCATCCTGCTGATCACGACCTTCGTGGACACCACCTACCACCTTCACCTGGAGCCGCTGGAGCTTGCCGTGTGGGCCATTCCCACCGCAATCTGCGCCTTCCTCATCCATGGCTTCCGTCTCCTGCGCCTTGACCGCCAGCTGGACAAGGATGCCCGCACCGCAGAAGCAGAGAAGTCTGCAGAGCCCGTCACCGTCGGAGGAGAAGCATGATCAAGGTTGAAGCCGTCTTCTGGCTGATAGGCATGCTGTTTGTTGCCTGGGCGTTCCTGATCGCCCGCGACACGAGCCACCCCAAGCGTTGGGGCAGCTCCACCTTCTGGGGGCTTCTGGGTCTCTGCTTCTTCTACGGCACCTGGGTGCAGGCGGGTACCGCTCCGGCCTGGATCCTGGGTATCGGCGTGCTGGTGCTGGTCGCGCTGGCGAGTACCGGCCTGCTCGGTGACGGCAAGGCCAGGACCACCAGCGTGCAGAGCCGCACCGAGTCAGCTGCCAAGTTCGGCAACAAGCTGTTCATCCCGGCCTTGACCCTTCCGGTGGTGACGGTCGTTATCGTGCTGCTGGCCCCTGTGCTGAAGATTGGCGGTCAGCCGATCTTCGATCCCACCAACACCACGCTCGTGGCGCTGGCCGTGGGCGCCGTCGTCGCCGCGATCGTCGCCGTCGTGATCCTGCGCCCCCAGCAGAAGCTGGCCCCGGTATTCGAGGGGCGGCGCATTCTGGAATCGATTGGCTGGGCTGCCTTGCTGCCGCAGATGCTGTCCACCCTGGGCATCCTCTTCACCAAGGCCGGCGTCGGCACCGCCGTCGGCACGCTTGCCAAGGGCATGCTGCCCGACGGCTCGCTGCTCGCCGCCGTCGTCGTCTACTCCGTGGGGATGTTCCTCTTCACGGTGCTGATGGGCAACGCTTTTGCCGCGTTTCCGATCATGACGGCAGCCATCGGCTGGCCGGTCCTGGTCCAGACCTTCCACGGCACCCCGGCGATCGTCTTCGCGGTCGGCATGCTCGCAGGTTTCTGCGGCACGCTGTGCACACCGATGGCCGCCAACTTCAACCTGGTCCCGTCGGCGCTCCTGGAGATGAAGAACAAGTACGGCGTGATCAAGGCCCAGGTCCCCACCGCCATTCCGCTGCTCGGGGTCAACATCGTCCTGATGTACTTCTTCGCCTTCCACTAGCCGGCACCCACAAACTGCAAGGAGACACATGGACGTCATCACCTTCAACCCTTCGGTCCAGATGGACGCTCTGGCCAACGAGTACGCGGATATCGTTGCGGCGAATCTGTCCCGGCCCTACCCGTTCTCTTCCCAGCACGTGGAAAAGTCACCGGCGGACCGGCCCGGACCGCGGGAACTTCACCCGGCGTTCCACACGTCCTTCGATTGGCACTCCTGCGTGCACATGACGTGGTTGGGTGTGAGCCTGCTCGAGCACGGGCTCGACGCCGAACGGGACGCGGCCCTGCGGGCCGTGCTTTCTGCGAACCTGACGGCGGACAACCTGGCCGTGGAGGGCGCGTATCTGGCGGCCAATCCCAGCTGGGAACGCCCGTACGGCTGGGCCTGGCTAGTGCGCCTCGCCGCCACGGCCGCCGTGTCGGAGGACACGCAGATTCGTGGCTGGGGTGCGGCCCTGGACCCGCTGGTCGATGTCGTCGCGTCCCTCGTGGCCGGCTGGACAGCCACGGCCGAGTTCCCGGTACGCCACGGAATCCACACGAACGCCGCCTTCGGACTGGGCATGATGCTGGATTCCTTCCGCCAGCTGGGCCGGGACGAGGCAGCAGCGGTTTGTGGGGCGGCTGCCCTCGGCTGGTTCGGGGACGACGCCGGCTGGCCGGGCGAGTGGGAAATGAGCGGCCAGGACTTCCTGTCCGCTGGCCTCAGCGAAGCAGACCTCATGGCCAAGGTGTTGGACGCGGACGCTTTTGCTGAATGGTTTGATGCGTTCCTCCCGGGGCTTTCCGCGGATGACCGCATTCTCGCCAAGGCCACCGTCACGGATGAGTCCGACGGCTACCTGGCCCACCTCAACGGACTGAATCTCACGCGTGCCGGCCAGATCATCCGTATCCGGAAGGCCCTGGCGGCAGGCGGCGCCACCAGCGCCGGCGGCGCGCTCGCTGCTCTGGACGAGGCGCTGGAGCCGCTGCTCTCGGCGGGCCTGAGTTCGGTCATTACCGAGGAGTTCATGTCCAGCCATTGGCTTGCCAGCTTCGCCTGGGATGCCCTGGCCTCCGCGCAGTAGCAGCCGCGCGGCGGCCTGAGGCCCGGCCCAACGTAGGGTCTGGATGGCGGCGGTCCCGGGGAACTTTCCCCGAGACAGCCGCCATCCCCTTTCCCGGCAGGGAGCCCTTTTGCTGGAGGGACGCCTCGCCCGATCCGAATCTCCCGGGCGGCGTGCTACCGGCAGGTAGCATTGGGGTGCTGGCGGAGCAGTCGCCACGCCGAGAAGCGCAGGGGGAGTCGTGCTCAGGGAAACCACCGCTGCCCACGGGAAGAACTCGCTACAGGTGCGCTCAGGCATCATCGAGTCAATCTGGCAGCCGGGATCTATTGTCGACGTCGCCGACGCCCACTCTGCCATCCGCGCCGCGGAGCGGATCAGTGGTGGCGCGCCGATGCCAATGCTGTCCGAAATGACGGATGTGCAAATAAGTGCGGCCGCCCGCTATGTCTTCGCCCAGACAACGGGCGTTTCGGCCATTGCCGTCCTCGGCTCCAGCGTCGTGGACCGTGTTGTGGCTGCCGCCATGGGCCGGCACACCCGCTACCCGCACGAGTTCTTCACCTCCAGGCAAGATGCGATCGCCTGGCTCAACAGTGTCACCGGCGCGGATATCGATACCAGTGCTAACGGCGACACCGTCCGGGTCTAGGCGTCGCACCGGTCTCGAAGGGCTCCAGCCGTGGGCCGGCCGGGCCGGTCGGATAGGAGTCGCGTCAGGCGTCGCGTCAGGCGTCGCGCAGCGGGCGGCAAGCCAGCCACGCCGCAACGATGGCGCCGGAGACGTTGTGCCAGAGCGAGAACACGGCGGACGGCAGGGCAGCCAGGGGGCTGAAATGGGCCGTGGCAAGGGTGGCGGCCAGGCCCGAGTTTTGCATTCCGACCTCGAACGCCAGCGCCCGGCGGGCCTTGTCATCCAGGCGCCCCAGCTTGCCGGCGAGGTAGCCCAGACCCAGGCCGAAGCCGTTGTGCAGCACCACTGCGAGGAACACAATGCCGCCGGCGGCAACGATCTTGCTCGCGCTGCCGGCCACCACGCTCGCCACGATCAGCGATATCACGACAGCGGAGGCCCACGGCAGTGCCGGCAGCACCTTGGCCACGAGCTTCTTGAGGAAGAGCCGGGCCAGCAGGCCGGCGATCACCGGCAACAGCACGGTCTTGACGATGTCCAGAACCATGCCGGCGGCGTCGATGTTCAGGAACGAACCGGCCAGGAACAGCACCAGCAGGGGAGTTACGATCGGGGCGATCAACGTGGAGACCGAGGCGACGGCCACGGACAGGGCGACATCGCCCTTTGCCAGGAAGGCCATCACGTTCGACGCGGTCCCCGACGGCGCGCAGCCCACCAGGATCAGGCCCACCGCGAGCTCCGGTTCCAGGTGCAGCCCGACGGCGATCAGCCAACCGGCGCCGGGCATGATGACGTAGTGCGCCACGATGCCGAGGACCACGGCCCACGGCCGCTTGGCCACCGAGGCGAAGTCCGGCGGCGTCAGGGTCAGGCCCATGCAGAACATGATGATGCCCAGCAGATACGGCACGCTGGGTGCAAGCGGTTTGAACGCGCCAGGCAGCAGGAAACCGGCGACGCCGGCCACGACCACCAGGATCGGGAAGATTGTCACCGCGATGCGGGCGATCTTGGCCTCGGCGGCGAGGGCGGGATTGGCCGGGGCGTCCGCGTCAGTGCGGGTGCCGGCGTCGTCATTCTGGGATTTGGTTGCCTCAAGCATCCAAGCATGGTGGCACCAGTGTCCGTCAGGCGGCCACTTCATGACCGGGTGTCGGACAAATATGTCGGATTTTTAACTGGCTAGTGGTGCTGGCGGCCGGCCAAAGGGGCGATCCGGCACGGCGATGCAGTCATCGGCCGGCGGGAGCGTGCCGGCGCCGTGCTGATGGACGGCTTGCGCGGGGGAATTTGGACGTGGCCCGCGCGCTCCCGCCCAGTTGCTATCTCCGGGACACGGAAAAGCCCGGCGTGTCCCAGGCGCGCGGTGGGTTTCCGGTTCGTCGCTCTGAATGAACTGGGCAGGAACGTTCGGGGCAGCCGCGAACCCCTACCCCTGCGTCAGCCGGTACCGTTCGATTTGCTTGAGCCGTCGCAGAAGGCTGTCCCGCCGCGGGTGCGGGACGGCGTCGGCCGGTTCCGCGGTGAGGTCGATGTGTTCGGTGCCGTACTGCCACAGCAGGAGGTCATCCAGGAGACGGTCCGGGCCGGGGGAGTAGCGGTGGTCCAGTGCCTTGCGGACCTCGGTGATCCGGTTGGCGCTGAGCAGTCCGGCGAGCTGCATGGTCTGGTTGAGGCCATGGGCGGCCATCAGCTCCGCGGCCCAGCCCCAGTCGTCATCCACCTTCCGGTCCACGTGCGGCAACAGGGTCCGCCAGACGTCGCGGATCCGGTTAGGCGTCAGCGGCGCAGCCCCTTCGCCATCCATGTCCCAGTAGCTGCGCACCTCTTCGTAGCGGTCATGCAGGTCGGAGAACGCGCTCTCCACCGTTTCCAGCATGGCTGCTGTGGCGGTGAACTGGCGGTCGAAGTGCGGTGTCCAGGCCCGGGGGTCCTCGGCCTTGAAGCGAATGTCGTGCTCGATCTCGCTCCAGGCGTGCGCGAACACCGTGCGGATCTGGCACTCGAAGAAATAGCTGCCGTTGGGCTGGGCGTCAGGGTTGAAGACCTGCTGGTAGTCCTTGACGGCCTCGTTCTGGATGGTCCGCAGGATCAAGTGCCGGCTCGAATATCCATAAGTCCCCGACTCAATGGAACCGATGTCCTTCTCGCGGTCCCCGCGGCAGTCGAAGAGCTGGCGCTGGCGCTTGATGATGTTGGCCACCACGGCGTTTTCCGCCGGAAGCTTGGTGATCACGCGGATGCCCACCATGTCATTGAGGGTCCGGAACGGGTCCGGGAACTTCAGGACCGGCGGCCCGCCCGGCTCGAGGGGCTCCTCGGTGCGGGAGATCTTCTCGCGGAAGGACTCCACGGTTTTGGTCCGGCCGGTGACGAACAGCGGTGTCACCTCGGTGCCCTTGAGCATGGCCCGCAGGGTGAGCAGGACTTCCCGGGTGACCAGCTTCAGCGCAGGACGGACCCGCTCGTAGAGCTCCACGTTTTCCTGCACTGATTCGCGCAGGCCGAGGTCCAGCCGATCCCAATTGCTCGCCATGCGTCCAGCTTACGGCGCGCATATGACGGCGTCGGGCCGACACCCCAGCTGCTGTCGTCCGCCGCGCTGCCAATGCCGGTGACTGCACGCCCCGAGCCGGGCCTGCGCCGCCCGGCGCGGCGCCCGAGGTAGGCTCTGGACATGGCTGATGTGCGGCGTCGGACGTTGATCTCGGCCGCAGTGGCGGTGACACTGGGGGCAGTCTCCGCCGCCTGTTCACCGGGCCCCGAGGAGGACACAGTGAAGCGGCACAAGTACCACTACGGCGATGACCCGAGCCAGTGGGGAGAGCTCTTCCTGCCCGAGGCGGCCGCGCCCAAGGGCGTGGTGGTGGTCATTCACGGCGGCTACTGGCGTTCGCAATATGGTGCAGAACTCGGTGAGCCGCTGGCCAGGGACCTCGCCGCCCACGGCATGGCTGCCTGGAACCTGGAATACCGGCGCGCCGGCAACGGCGGCGGCTGGCCCAATACTTTTGCCGACGTCCTGGCGGGAATCGACAAACTCGGCGACGTCGCCGGGGAACACGGACTGGGGCTGGACAGGGTAGTCGCACTGGGGCACTCCGCCGGCGGCCACCTCGCCGTCTGGGCGGCGGGCCGCTGCAGGCTCGCGCAGCTCGGCGCGCCCGACGCCGACCGCCAGCTTCTGCGCAAGGGGGACGACGGCGGCGCTGTGCAGCTCACGGGTGTCGTTAGCCAGTCAGGGGTCCTGAACCTCGCCGCCGCCGAACGGCTGAACCTCAGCAACGGCGCGGTCAGCAACCTGCTGGGCGGCTCATCCGAAAAATACCCAAAACGGCACAAGTTCGCAGACCCGATGAGCGCCTTGCCGCTGAAAGTTCCCGTATATGCCGTCCACGGCACTGACGACGACACCGTTCCGATGAGCCAGTCCGAAACGTATGCCGGGGCTGCGAAGGCGGCGGGCGCACCCGTCCAGCTGCTACAAGTCCCCGGCGACCACTTCGCACTGATCGATCCGAAGGCTGCCGCGTACCGGAAATGCCGCGATCTCGTGCAACTGCTGCTGGGCTGAGGCCTCCGGCGCCGGGGCGCCGCGCAAGCAGCCGGAAAACCGGTTGGAGTCCAATAGACTAGGGTCCAGGTGCGCCGGGAAGTCTGGTCGGCATAATTCTGTCGAGCCGATTTTGAGGATCCCATGAGCGCCACCCCTCCTCCCCTCCCGCCGCCCGTTCCCCCGCGATTCACCGTTTTCGGCCGCGGGAGCTATACCGAATCCCTGCGGATCAGGGAAATCCTCCGCAAGGAAACGGTTGGCGGCGCCCTGCTGGCCGCCGCGGCGGTGATCGCCCTCATCTGGGCCAATTCGCCGGCGTCGGGCAGCTACTTCGCACTCCGGGACTTCACTTTCGGTTACGCGCCGTGGCACCTTGAGCTAAGCCTCGGTGCGTGGGCGGCTGACGGACTCCTCGCCATCTTCTTCTTCCTGGTCGGACTGGAGCTCAAACGCGAATTCGTGGCGGGGGACCTGCGGCAGATCAGCAAGTCCATCGTCCCCGTCGCCGCGGCCGTCGGAGGCGTGGCGTTCCCGGCGCTGATCTACGCGGCGGTCAACGTCGGCAGCCCCGGGACACTGCGCGGCTGGGCCATCCCCACCGCCACCGATATTGCGTTCGCCGTCGCGGTACTGGCGATCATCGGCTCGCACCTGCCCTCCGCCCTGCGGATCTTCCTGCTCACCCTGGCCGTCGTGGATGACCTGCTGGCCATCAGCATCATTGCGGTGTTCTACACCAGCGACCTCCAGCCCGTCCCGCTGCTTCTGGCACTGCTCCCGCTGGGCCTCTACACTTTCCTCGCGCAGAAGTATCGGCGGTTCTTTGGCGCGCGCGCCCTCGCCGCCTGGCTCATCTTGCTCCCCCTCGGGGCCGCCACCTGGGCACTCGTGCACGCCTCGGGCATCCACGCCACTGTGGCAGGAGTCCTGCTCGGCTTCGCCGTACCGGTCATCCGCTCCCGTGCCAGCGGGGGCCCCGACGCCGGGCCCGGACTCGCGGAAATCTTCGAACACCGTTTCCGCCCGATTTCCGCCGGGGTGGCCGTCCCGCTGTTCGCCTTCTTCTCCGCCGGGGTCGCCGTGGGCGGCTGGCGCGGACTCGGCGCCGCGGTGGCGGATCCGGTGGCCGTGGGTATCATTTTCGCCCTGGTGCTGGGCAAGCCGGCGGGTATCCTGGGCACCACCTGGCTCATCACCAAGGCCACGCGGGCGAGGCTGGACGGCTCGTTCAAATGGATCGACGTCTTCGGCCTCTCGATCCTGGCCGGCATCGGCTTTACCGTTTCGCTGCTCGTGGCCGAACTGAGCTTCGGACAGGGCAGCGTGCACGATGACCACGCGAAGGTGGGAATCCTCGCGGCGTCGGTCCTCGCGGCGCTGCTGGCCACCGCCGTGCTGCGCACCCGGAACCGGCAGTACCGTCAGGCCGAGGAGGAAGAGAACGTCGACTCCGACCACGACGGCATCCCGGACGTCTACCAGCAGGACGCAACCGGAAACAATCAGGCCTGATTTTATACCCCAGGGGGTATGATTAGGGAGAGTGGCCCGCCGGGACCTGCCCGGCCACCTCGAAAGGACGCAAGCTTGAAGAGCATTTCCGTCAATGACCTCGCCGCGCTTGGCGACAACGCCGCAATCGTCGATGTCCGCGAGGACGGCGAGTTTGCGGAAATCCGCGTACCCGGGGCCCAGAGTGTCCCGCTCTCACGCTTTGCGCAGTCGCTGAATGACGTTCCGGCGCAGGGCACCGTCTACGTGATGTGCGCCGCCGGCGGCCGCAGCGCCCAGGCCGCCACCTTCCTTGAAGACCAGGGCTACGACGCCGTCAACGTCACGGGCGGCATCACCGAGTGGCACCGCAACGGCCACCCGGTCAACCAGGGCTGAGCCCACCCGCGTCCGGCCGCCGGAGGAAACCATGGATGTCGTCGTCATTGAGACCCCGCAGTTGGGGGACCGCAGCTATCTGGTCCACGACGGCACGGTGGCGCTGGTGATCGATCCGCAGCGGGACACGGACCGCGTCGAAGCGGCCGCCCGCGCTGCCGGGGTCACCATCACGCACGTGGCGGAAACCCACCTGCACAATGACTACATCACCGGCGGCCTGATCCTTGCCCGGGAGCACGGCGCCAGCTATCTCGTGAACGCTGACGATCCCGTGAAGTTCGAGCGCACGCCCATCTCCGGTGGCCAGAGCGTCCGGGTCGGTTCGCTGACGGTCACCGCCGTCGCCACGCCCGGGCACACCCACACCCACCTGTCATTCATTGTCGACGACGGCGAGAAGCAGGCCGTCTTCTCCGGCGGCAGCCTGCTCTATGGTTCGGTGGGCCGCACCGATCTCGTGGCCGCAACCGACACGATCGGACTCACCCACGATCAATACGCCTCCGTGCGGCGCCTCGTTGCCGAAGCCGGGCGCGATGCGGCGCTGTTCCCGACCCACGGCTTCGGCTCATTTTGTTCATCAGGGCCGTCCACGGGCGCCAAGTCATCCACTATTGGCGAACAGCTCGCGGCCAACCATGCCCTGACTGACCCGGATGAGGAGCACTTCGTCCTCGAGCTCATCGCCAACCTGACGGCCTACCCCGCGTACTACGCCCACATGAGCCCGGCCAACGTCCGGGGCCCGGGCCCCGCGGACCTGACCGTGCCCGAGTCGCTCGACGCCGCCGAGCTCACCCGGCGCCTGCACAAGGGCGAGTGGGTCGTGGACCTGCGGCGGCGGGTGGCATTTGCGAGCAGCCACCTCAAGGGCAGCGTCAGTTTTGAGTACGGGAGCGGCTCCAGCTTCACAAGCTACCTTGGCTGGGTGCTCCCCTGGGGGGACCAGCTGACCCTCGTCGGCTCGCACGAGGACGTTGAAAACGCCATCCGGGACCTCTCCCGCATCGGCATAGAATCGCCGGACGCGGCGGTGGGGACCGATTTGCACGCCCTGGCCCCGCAGGCCGACGTCGTCTCCTATCCCCGGGCGGGCTGGGAGGATGTGGTCGCGGACCGCGCCGGCGCGGACACCGTCCTGGACGTCCGCCGGAGGGATGAGTACGCCGCGTCGCGGGTGGCGGGTGCCGTGAATGTCCCGCTGCACGAGCTGTTGCTGCGCCTGGATGACGTGCCCGCCGGAAGGGTGTGGGTGCACTGCGCAACCGGGTACCGGGCCGGGGTGGCCGCCAGTCTGCTCCAGCGGGCCGGCAGGGACGTCGTCCACATCGATGCCAAGTTCGCGCACGCGGAGGCGGCCGGGATGCCTATGGACCAGGTGCCTTGCTAGATGAGTAAGTCCTATTGCCCGGAACGGACGTGGACGCTTTTAGAGTAAGGCGGAGGGTGTTAAGCCGGGTTTGTGAACACTCAACTAGACTACTCGCCCTTGCCGCCGGCATCCGGCAAAACTGGCGCATCAACGCACCCCGCAAGCGCTCACTCATCGCCTACGACCACTTAAGCCACTACGACCTAATCATCTAGGCGACGGCAATATTGAGCCCCCAAGAAATCAGTGGACGGACGTGAAAACGGATCCGGGCGGAGTTTGCGCTGCCTGCCCGCCACGCTGGCCTGCACTGCGACCACCGAAACCGCCGGCACGGCCGCGTACGCCGGCTGCCGTATCGAATTCGCTGGCGCTGGTCATTCATGCGTGCCCATGTCGGACCCAGCGAATCAAGAATGAAGCCGCAAGTGCGCTGTGCGAGGCAGTGACAGGACTCGGATCACGCAACGACGCGGCGGCTCACAGGCTTTGGTCGTTCGCTAGTGCTTTCACGGGGCCGTATTCGGTTCCGCGACTTCCCTCCATGAGAAGTCGCGGTATCGCAACCAGGATTGTCCACGGAACGACGGAAACGAGAACTGGCGACGCCAGCACCATCGCCGGAGCGATGAGAAAGGCCCACTGCTTCCGGGCACCGACGACGACCAAGGCCACCGCGGCGAGGCACCGCACTACGAAGCTGAATCTGCTGTCGGGCGTTCCATTCCTGTTCTCGAACAGGAACTGCACCCAGTCAGTCCACGCCGACGGATCAACTGCATAGGAGAGGGCGACGATGATCACCGTTGCGCCAATGCCTTGCAGCATCCTCTTCCAGTCGCCGCGAGCGGCGAACCACAGGAGGCCAACGCCTGTGGTGACTTTCGTGAGGACGGCGAAGGACCACGCGGCAGGCTTCCGCATGCCGAGCACGGCGGCCGCTGCCAACAAAATGTAAATGTTGCCGACGACGAGTTCCGGGAGACACAGCAGTGACACCGGAACGGCCCAGCGCGCCCGCAAGGGTCTCACCAGCCAAGCCACGAGCGCTGCCTCGATCGCAAACCATGCCGCACAAAACAGGGGCCAGGGAAGCAACGCCAACGGCCTGATCACCGCGACAAACGCGGGCGAATACAGATACGCGTCCATCTGTCCAGGAATTGCACCGTAGGCAAGCTCGCCCTGCGCCGCGAGCCAGTAGGCATGCGAGTCTTGCCCCATGGCATTTCCGGTGACGAGGTGCCGGACGGACACGAACAAAGCCGCGAGACCCAATGGCCAGATGAGAATGAGCGCCGAGCGGGTCACCAGTGGATATCTCCGTGCGAAGACGCTCCCCTGACCCATATCGGAGCATGTAGGGGTCGCTTCCTCACCTGTGCGCCTGTTCATAGTCCCGATGTTGCCATAGGACGCGCTCAGATCCCGGAACCTGCTCCTGCCCGCGCATTTCCCGGCAGCCGTGACCCTGTACGTCCGTTGTTCGGCGGCGGCGTTCGATGAAGACATGGTGCGCTGGGATGACGTGTTCGGGAAAGAAGGCCGTGTATCCCCTTGTCGTTTCCAGGTGCCCAACTAGGCCACGCAACACTCGCGCGGCGGACAGCGTTCTCTGGCAGAGTATGAGCATGCTCACAGTTATTGGCGAGGGCCTCGTTGACGTGGTCCAGCGCTCCTCCGGTGTCCAGGCCCATGTCGGCGGAAGCCCGCTCAACGTGGCGGTGGGGCTGGCCCGGCTGGACCACCCCGTGCAGTTCATCGGCCGCTACGGGCGCGACGCCTACGGTGAAGCGGTTGCGGCCCACCTGAAGTCCAGCTCGGTGCTCCTCCCGCAGGGACCGGACGGGCTGCCCACAAGCGTGGCCACGGCCCTGATCGACGACGACGGCGCCGCCACCTACACGTTCGACCTCGCCTGGGAGCTCCCAGGGCTCGCGGAGCGGTTGCCTTTCATGCTGCAGGGCACCACCTTGCTGCACACCGGCTCGATCGCCACGATGCTGGCGCCCGGCGCCGCCGAGGTGCTGGCCGCCGTCGAACATGCCCATCCTTCCGCGACGGTCAGCTTCGACCCCAACTGCCGGCCCAGCATTATCACCGACGTGGACTATGCGCGCCGGCAGGCCGAAAAATTCGTCACCCTGGCGGACATCGTCAAGGCCTCCGACGAGGACCTTGAATGGCTGTACCCCGGCGACGACCCGCTGGTGTCCGCGCGCCGCTGGCTGTCCCTCGGCGGCTCGGAGGGCCCGGCGATGGTGGTGGTGACCCGCGGCGCCGAAGGGCCCTGGGCCGTCAACGCCGCCGGCGAGGCGCACTTTGAGGCTCCAGCGGTGAACGTGGCGGACACGGTCGGGGCCGGGGATTCCTTCATGGCGGCACTGCTCTCCGGCGTGGTGGACCGGGGCCTGGACGGAGCACAGAACCGCAAAGACCTCCGCGAACTCTCCGCCGAAAGCCTCCGCGGCCTCCTCGCCCATTCGGCCTGGGCGGCCGCCGTGACGGTATCGCGCGCCGGTGCCAACCCGCCGACCCGCGCGGAGCTTGCCCGGATGGAACTGGATGCAGAGGTCCCAACAGCAACAGAAATGCAGTCATGACACACCACGATGCTTCGTCTTTCCACGTCAGCAGCGAATCCTTCAGTGAGCGCCAGAGCCTGCCGCCGGCACAGCGCAGCGGCAGAATGCGTGCCGGCGGCCAGGACGAGTCGCCGCAGCTGAGCTGGTCCGGGGCGCCAGCCGGCACCAAGAGCTATGCCATCACCATGTTTGACCCCGACGCGCCCGGGCATGGCGGCTTCTGGCACTGGGCGGTCCTGGACATCCCGGCCGATGTGAGCTCGCTGCCGGCCGGAGCAGGCGCGGAGGGCGGCGGGCACCTTCCTCCGGGTGCCCTGCAGCTGAAGAACGACGCCGGATTCCACGGCTACCTGGGGGCCGCGCCGCCGCCCGGCCACGGCCCCCACCGCTACATCGTCACGGTGCACGCGCTCGACGTCGCGCCGTCAGGGCTGGACGAGCGCACGTCTCCGGCGAGCCTGGAATCGAAGCTGTCCCGGCACACCCTTGGCCGGGCCACACTCACCGGGATCTACGAACGGCATTAGACGAACGGCATTAGACGAGCGGCCGCCCGAGTGCCGCCGAAATCGCCGGAAGCCTGCCAGATCGCCGGAAGATTCCGGCGATGTGGCACTCTTCCGGCGACCTCGGGTGGGCGGCGGGCGGCTGGGGGTTCGGCTCAGGCCGCCGTCGTCAGGCGTTCCTCCGCGGGGAGCGGGGAGGTCCCGACGGCGGCCGGACGCATCGCCGCTACGGCGCCGCCAGCCACCAGGACCACGATGCCAACCCCGATGTAAAGCATGGCGCTGAAGGTTGACGAGCTGCTTGCGGCCGTGGATCCGGACACCGAACTGTACATGTGCGGTCCGATCCGGCTCATGGATGCCGTCAAGCGCGGCTGGGGCACACTCGGGCTCAGCCTGCCGAACCTCCGATTCGAGACCTTCGGCAACAGCGGCTGGTACGACCCCGAGGAGTTCGTGGTCCGCGTGCCCCGCCTGGGAGTCGAGGCGGCTGTCGGCCCCGGAAAGTCCATGCTGGAAGCCCTGGAGGACGCGGGCGTCGACATGATGTTTGACTGCCGCAAGGGCGAATGCGGGCTGTGCGAAGTGCGCCTGCTTGGCGTGCAGGGTTCCATTGATCACAGGGACGTCTTTTACAGCGAACGCCAACAGCACGCGGCTGCCAAGATGTGCTGCTGCGTCTCCCGGGCGGTCAGCTCCGAGACCGGCGCCCGGACGCATCCGGCGGGGGAGCGCGCCGTCGTAACCATCGATATTTGAACCGATCGCCGCCGAAACCGCCGGAAGCCTGCGGGATCGCCGGAAGCTTCCGGCGGTTTCGCACCTTTCCGGCGACCTCGGTTGCGGGCCCGGCGACCTCGGGTGCGGGCCGGGCGACCTCGGGTGCGGGCCGGGCGACCTCGGGTGCGGGCCAGCGCCCGGGCACCCACGTAGACTGGCACTATGCGGCTGGTAGCAAGTGACATCGACGGAACGATCCTGGGCCACGACGGCAAAATCAGCGACCGGACCGTCCGCGCCTTCCACGCCTGCCGCGACTCCGGCATCGAACTTGTCTTCGTGACCGGCCGGCCGCCGCGCTGGCTCCACCCCCTGCAGGACCAGCTGGGCCACACCGGCACCGTCATCTGCTCCAACGGCGCCGTCGTCTGGGACCTCGAGGCGGACCGGATGCTCTCGGCGAAGGGGCTTGCGCCCGACACCGTGTTCGAGGTGCGGCGCATCATCCAGCGGCTGCGCCCGTCGGCCCTGTTCGCCGCCGAAACCCTGACCGGTTTCCACCTGGAACCGGGGTTCATCGAGGACGGCTCCAGCCGGCTGCTCTCCGAGTTCACGCCTGCGCCGCTGCACACCACCCTCACGGCGGCAGACTCCGTGGTGAAGTTCCTCGCGATCGTCCGGGAGGGAACGGCCGATGACTTCCTGGCCGAGGTGACGCCCGCCGTCGCGCATCTGGCGGCCGCCACCCACTCCGCGCCGAACATGGCGCTGCTGGAGCTCTCCCTTCCCGGCGTGAACAAGGCGGTCACCCTTGCCGAATACGCCGGCTCCCTCGGCATCGCGGCGCGGGACGTTGTGGCTTTTGGGGACATGCCCAACGACATCGAAATGCTCCGCTGGGCCGGCGACGGATATGCAATGGCCAGCGGCCACCCCGAGGCCATCCTCGCGGCCGGCCAGCAGGCCCCGCACTTCGACGACGACGGCGTCGCCCAGATCCTCGAGGCCAAGCTCGCCGAACTCGGCGTCCGGCTGCCCTGATACCGGCCGGCGGAAGCGTTCCCCGAGCGGCCGGTCATGTCACCGGATTCCCAGCCGGCAGTCAACTGGCGTTCATCTTGGTTACCTACGCTGAAATCTCGCGACGGATCGTTGATTGATGATGGGGAAATCTCGTGGCCAGGTACCGTACTGAAAAGACTTCCGAACTGCCCCTGCACAGGGTGGACCCGGATCCGCGCTGGAGGAGCCTGCGCCAGGGCGACCGGGTGAGCGTCCGGATGGCGCCCGGCTATGAGACCGGCGGCCTCGTGGACGCCGTCACGGCCGACCACACCGCCGTCTGGGTGGACCTCGACGGCGGGCGCGGCCGCACGCTGCTCCACTGTAGCGACGGCGTGGAAATCCTCCCGCACAGGTCCTGACGCCATGTCCTGGGCAGCGCCACCGAGGGCTCCGGCACGCCTCAGGAGTTACGCTTCAGAGGTGCGGAACTCCCACCCTTTTTTTGACCAGTCCGGAGACTCCGGCAATGGCCCCACGACGCCTGTCGCGATGGCACACCGCGGCTTCGCGCGGGACGGCCGGGAGAACTCCATGGCCGCCTTCGGCGCCGCCGTCGCACTCGGTTTCCGGCATCTCGAGACGGACGTGCACACCACCGCCGACGGCGTCCTCCTGCTCTTCCACGACGAAACACTGGACCGGTTGACGGACGGCAGCGGCAGGATTTCCGAGCTGCCCGGAGAGACCGTGGCCCGTGCGCGGATCGGAGGCACGGAACCGATCCCGCTGTTCGAGGAACTCGTCACGGCTTTCCCGGACGTCCGGCTCAACCTGGATGTCAAGGACTGGAACTCCGTGGACACCCTGGCCGCGGCGATCGAACGCTATGGGCTGCATGACCGGGTACTGATTGCCAGCTTCTCCGACCGACGGCGCCGCGCCGTGCTGAAGCAACTGAGCCGCCCGGCCGCCAGCTCTGCCGGCATTGCCTCCAACGCCCTCTTCATCCTGCTGGGACCGGTGCTCCCCGTGCCGCTGATGCGCCTGCTGGTCCGGCGGGTCCTCGGCGGAGTCCACGCCCTGCAGGTCCCGGTGCGCTACGGCGCGGTGACTGTCGCGACGCGGGGCTTCGTGCGCCGGGCCCATCGGCATGGCCTGCACGTGCACGTTTGGACCATCAACGAGCCCGTGGAAATGCACCGCCTGCTCGATCTCGGCGTCGACGGAATCGTCACGGATCGTGCGGACCTGCTCAAAGAGGTGCTGCGGGAGCGCGGCCAATGGCGGCAGTAGCGGCACCCGGCGTGCCCTGAGCGCAACCTTCCGGGTTGCCGGTGTCGCCGCGGGAGTGGTTGTCGGCCTCTGCTGGCAGGATAGAGCCATGCGAATCCTCATCGCCCCGGACAAGTTCAAGGGCTCCCTTACCGCCGCCGAAGCCGCCGCCGCCATCGCCGAAGGCGCCCTCCGCGTCTACCCCGACGCCGAGGCCATCCAGTTTCCGGTGGCCGACGGCGGCGAAGGAACCCTGGAGGCGGCCGTCGCGGCAGGCTACGAGGAACGGCTCAACGCCGTCGTGGGCCCAATCCTGGCACCGATCGGTGCCGCGTGGGCCATCCGGAAGGACGCGTTCGGCGGGGCCACCGCCGTCATTGAAACCGCGCAGGCTTCCGGGCTGGCACACATGGACCCGACCCCTGCGAATGCCCTGCGCGCCCACAGCTATGGCTGCGGGCAGCTGATCGCCGCCGCGCTGGATGCCGGCGCCACGGAAATCGTGCTCGGCCTGGGCGGCTCGGCCATGACCGACGCCGGCAGCGGCGCCCTCCGCGCGCTGGGTCTCAAGCCCCTGGATGTCCACGGCAATGTCGTTCCCCTGGGCGGCGGCTCGCTGGCCGACGTCGTGTCGCTGGACGCCAGCGGGCTCGATCCACGGCTGTCCGCCGTGAAGTTCAGGATCGCCGTGGACGTGCAGAACCCGCTGTTCGGCCACGACGGCGCCGCCCACGTGTTCGGCCCGCAGAAGGGCGCCGACGAGGACGCGGCGGAACTCCTCGACGCAGGCCTGCGGAACTGGGCCTCCGTGTTGCGCGCAGCGACCGGCCGCGACGTCAACGTCCCCGGAGCCGGCGCGGCCGGCGGCTTCCCGGCATCGTTTCTGGCCTTCAGCAACGCGGCCCTGGAGGGCGGATTCGAGCTGGTGGCCGGACTGACCGGCCTCGCCGCGAAACTCGCGGAAGCGGACCTCGTCATCACCGGGGAAGGGTCCCTGGATTCCCAGTCGCTGACCGGCAAGGCACCGATCGCCCTCGCCGACGCCGCCCAGGAACGCGGCATCCCCGTGATCGTGGTCGCCGGCCGGATCCTGGTCACCCCGGAGGACCTTGCCCGGCACGGGGTGGTGGCCGCCGCGCAGCTGCTGGACCTGGCCAGCAGCCCCTCCGACGCCGTCGCCAACGCCGCCAAATACCTCGCCTGGGCCACCAGCCAGGTCCTCGAGGGGGCCTGAGAGCGGCGGCCGCAGCGGGCCCCGTCCCGCCGGAGGGCCGGGCGCTCCGGCAAACCGTCCGGCCGAACGCTGGCGCCGCGTCCGGTGACGCCGATAAACTGTCCGCAGTGGGGGGAGTGACTCCCGGCCAGGGCCACGAATCAGCGGATGTGGCCCTAGCAGGAGATGCATCATGAGCCCAGACCCCAGGAATGCGCACGGGAAGCACGGCACCTCTGGTGCCCCGCCGTCGTCGGGGCGGCCTCTCACCCCGCGCAGGCTGAAGGTATCGCACATCAACATCGTCGACCGCCCCATGATGCGCAAGGCCCTGGGCGGCACGATCGTGGGCAACACGATGGAATGGTACGACGTCGGGGTCTTCGGCTACCTCATCACCACCATGGGTCCGGTCTTCCTGCCGGAGGCCGACAAGACCGTGCAGAACCTGTTCCTGCTCGGAACCTTTGCCGCCACCTTCATCGCCCGTCCCCTAGGTGTATTACCCACGGAGGTTGGTGACGCGGCTAGCGGGTGTTTGACCCTTGAGTGAGGTGTGGCCTCGGTTGTGATTGTAGTGGTGCAGCCAGGGCTCGAAGGCGGCAACGCGTTCGGTCTCTGAGGTGTAGGGCCTGGCGTAG